>JAHELQ010000354.1 GCA_024644125.1 Candidatus Aminicenantota bacterium
CTCTGAAACCTTTGATTTTGCGGGGGATGATACCGCGCATGTTGAACTCCTTGTTTTGGTGATAAAAAAAACACCGTCTCCGGGACTCGAACCCAGGACCTCCTGATCCACAGTCAGGCGCTCTAGCCAACTGAGCTAAGACGGCATTCTTTGTTTGGGTCGTTTACGAGAAACGATCAAATCATGCATAATATACCTTTTTTTACCGTTCCTGTCAACAGGTGGTGGGAAAATTCAGCCGTTCAGACCGGAGCCGCGGGGAAAGATATTCTTGATCTCCACAGGCAGACGGCCGTTGGGTTTGATTTGTCCGGTAATGATTTTAAAGAGCGCTTCGATTTGTACTTTGCGGAAACCGTAAGTGACAAGATATGTGGCGACCTTGGGGAAGAAACGGATATCGTAAGGATTGCCGATGGCGGCGACGATGGTGCCGGGCCGGATGTCGAGGATCTTGCGGATGGCCCGTCCCTGGAGCATGGCAGCTTTTGGGAAACGGGAATAGGGAGCTACCAACACGGCGTCGAATTCATTGAGTTTCCGCATTAACTCTATGGGCACTTCTCCATCAAGAGGGAGCAACTCCACCTCCACTTCGTCGAAGTACCCGGTAGCTACTTCTGGCAGGCGGAGTGTGGCATCTGCTTTTGCCATCAGTACCGATGCAACGGCTTTTTCCCATTCAATTATCAGAATCTTCCGCGGCGATGCAAGGGGGACAATGTCCAGAAGATTACGTAGCAAGGTAACGGAACGGTTTGCGATACCTTGTTCTTCACCAATAAAGCAGCGGACTTCGCGAGCCGCTACTTCCTCCGTCCGGATTATTCTTTGGGGGTTTTCGCCGAACATGGCTTTGAGTTTTTGAATCCGTAGGAAGGATCGGTCGATACGGGATTCGGAAATGACACCCGTCTCCACCAGGTCTACAATGGCTTCGAAGATTGCCTCCTGGTACTCCAGATGATGACTGGGGATCAGAACATCCACTCCGGCCAAAATAGTGGATATGGCCACCTGCGCTGGAGAGAAATTGTCTTTCACCGCGTTCATTTCCAGGCAATCGGTAAACACCACGCCGTCGAATCCCGCTTCGCGACGCAACAATCCATCCACCAGTTCCGGCGAGAAGGTGGCGATGGAAGGGGCGATGCCCTCGAACAGGACATGGGAGGTCATCATGGCGGCGAGGCCGATGCGGTTTGCTTCACTGAAGGGTTTGTAGCAGTTGTGGTAAAAATATTCCGGTGACACTTTGACACGTGGAATTTCGTGATGGGAATCTTTGACAGTGCCGCCGTGCCCGGGGAAATGTTTGCCGCAAGATGCTACTCCCGCTTCGTGAAGGCCGGCAACAAACGCCGATGCAAATTCTATCACGGCTTCCGGCTGATCGCCGAAGGAGCGGATGCCGATGATGGGATTGCGCTCTTCATAGTTGACATCCATATTTGGGGCGAACACTCCATCGATGCCGCACACCGCCATGTCCCGGCCGATAAGCGCACCGGCTTTTTTTACCACGCCTGGACTTCCAGTCGCAGCCAATCCCATGGGGGAACAGACATTGGCCGCCAATTCACCGAATTGCGCAACGGTGCCCCCCTCCTGGTCGGTCCAGATCCAGGGCATGATACGCCCAAGGGAGTGAATATCATTGGTCAGTTCCGTTACCTGGGGAATAGACTGGATATTACGGTGAAAAAGCACCACGAATCCGATATTGTTTTTGTCGATAAACTGACGAACCTCGGGGGGTAATGTGGCTCCGAAGAAACCAATTGCGAGGCATTGGCCAATTTTTTCCCGCAGCGACAGTCCACTGCCGACTATCGATACTTCTCCACGGCTGCAATGATGGTGCATTATTTCTTACCGATGTTTTTTCTATAAATGCGCCGGCGTTTGTGTTGCTCGGGGTTGAAATATTTCCATTGGGCCTGGATTTTGGTGTTGTTTTCCAGTTCCGGGTTGGATTCGGTGAATTTGAATCCCTTCTCGAACACTGTTTTAACAATTTCCACCACCATCAAGAGATCCACACCCTTTCCGCGGTATTTCTCCTTGATTCCGGCGAGGTAAAAATCAATGATTTCCCGTTGTTTAAGACCTTTGAGAAGATGATACCACCCAAAAGGAAACAAATGGCCTCTCGCTTTTTGAAATGCGCGGGAGAAGCTTGGCATCGTGACCATCACACCCACCAACTTGTTATCGCTATCGGTGACGATTTTTATGAGATTTGGATCGATCATCGTCAAGTATTTGTCCACATAATATTGGATTAACTGTGGAGTAAGCGGTACGGAGCCGTAGATTTCATTGTAGGATTCGTCGATCAAATCCATTACCGCCGGCCCCCATGTTTTAATATCCTTGCGGCTATGCAACTGCAACACAGTGAGATTGCTGCGCTCCCGGATCCGCTCCGCCAACCGGAGCAATTTCTCGGGAATACCGGTTTCATAGGGTACTTTGCACTTGAATTCGATGTAATCGATCTCTTTTTCAAATCCATATTTAGCCATAAACTCAGGATAGTACGAATAATTATAGAAGACGGCAAGGGTGGGCAATTGGTCAAAACCTTCGACGAGCATACCTTCGGGATCCAGATCGGTAAATCCGTGGGGGCCGGTCAACGTCTCCATTCCAGCTTCACGCCCCCAATCCTCAACAGCATCGAGCAACGCCTTCGCGACCTCATAATCATTGATGGACTCAAACCAACCGAAGCGCATGTTTTTGGTATTGTATTTTTGATTGGCCGCGTGATTCAGAATTCCAACCACCCGCCCTACCGGCTTGTTGCCCTCATACGCCACGAACAATCGTGCATCCGCAAGCGTATAAGCGGGATTCTTCGCAGGATTGAACGTCGCCAGCTCATCAATCACCAATGGCGGAACCCAATATGGATCGTTTTTATAAATGGAAAATGGAATTTTAATAAAAGTTTTTAAATCTTTCTTGCTCTCGACTATCTTGATGTCTACCGACATGTTTTACCCCAAAATCATGCAAACAACATGTAACTTTTATTTGAGATGTTTCTTAAATATGCGTCTCCGTTTGTGCTGCGTGGGATTGAAGTATTTCCACAAACCGTGGATCTTGTTGTTGTTTTCCAATTCCATGTTGGATTCGGAAACACGAAAACCCATTTTATGAGCAGATTTCGCCACTTCGATTACCATTAAGAGATCGACGCCGGTGCCGCGATATTTTTTCTTGACGCCAGCCAGGTAAAAATCGAGAACTTCAAACGTATTCAACGCCTTCATGATATGATACCAGCCAAAGGGCAATAGGCGGCCCCTGGCTTTCTGAAATCCAAGAGAGAGACTTGGCATAGCTATCATGAAGCCTACCATTTCGTCTTTTTCATTTACGACGGCTTTTAGTAAATCTTTGTGAACATAGGAGATATACTTCTTCACGTAATAGCGAATCTGCTCCTCATTCAAGGGAACCGAGCCATAGATTTCATCAAAAGCTTCGTCCAGTAAGTGGAACAATTCCTCGGCCCGGTCCAGACATTCTTTTTTCTTTTGGAATTCCAGAACCCTGAGATTTCCACGTTCTTTGATCCGGTCTGCCAGGCGCAGCAATTTTGTCGGGATTTCTTCTTCCGAAGGGATTTTCGCCCTGAATTCGATGTAATCGATCTCTTTCTCATACCCGTTGCTCTCCAGAAATTCCTGGTAGTAAGGATGATTGAAGTTGGAGGCGATGGTAGGGACTTGATCGTATCCATCGATCATCATACCTTCGGGATCGAGATCGGAGAATCCCTGGGGACCAGTCGCGGTTTCCATACCGTATTCTTTACCCCAGGATTCCAGCGCGCCGAGCAGTGCATCGGAAACCTCTTTATCATCAATGCATTCGTACCAACCGAATCTGATATTTTTTGTACCATATTTTTTGTTGGCACTATTACTGATGATTCCGACGATGCGGCCTGCGGGCACACCATCTTTGTACGCAATAAACATACGGGTGTCTGAACCCTGATGGGCAGGATTCTTTTTTGAATTAAACACCTCCAGTTCATCCATGATCAACTGGGGAACGTAATTGGGACTATCTTTGTAAATTTCAAGCGGTAATTTTACAAAGGTTTTTAAGTCTTTTTTGCTTTCGACAATCTTGATATCTATGCTCATTCTGACCTCATTTAAGTGACTATTATATATAAAGGTCAAAAGGAATTCAATAGCAGGCGTTTTGACTAAGCGTAAGCAATGAAGTAAAATGATTGTATGAAGCGCTTTAAAAGAATAACACTCGCTGTCCTGGCGGTCGTGGGAATTGTGTTTCTTTCCGGTTACTTTTTCCTCCACCGCACATTGCCGCCGGTTTCCGGTACAATCACCATCACGGAGGGAATCCAGGAGGGAATCCGCATTCGCCGCAACCAGTGGGGAATCCCAGCCATCGAGGCGGCCAATCAAAGCGACATGTTTTTCGCCATTGGTTTTATCCATGCGTCGGACCGTCTATTCCAGATGGATTTGGCCCGGCGGTTGGCCACCGGCCAATTATCTGAAATACTGGGCGAGAGGACTCTTCCTCTGGATAGACAAAAAAAAGACCTTCTCATCGAGGAATCGATCGATCAATCTTTTGAAGAGCTACGCTTGACCCCAGAACTCGAAATCATCATCAATCAGTATTGCGCAGGAATTAACGAGTACATTGACCAAAACACATTGCCTCCGGAATTCACTTTATTAGGCTACCGTCCCGGCCCCTGGACGCCCCGCGATGTTCTCAGTATTTTCAAAAATATGGAGAATATTTTAGCCGAATCCGGATCCGAGCTTTACAATTATCGAGTAATTCGCGCGCTGGGCAAGGAAAAGGCCGAAGAATTACTCAACGGAACGTTCGGCGCAACGATCATTCACCCTGAAGACAAGGCGCAAATCTATGAAAACAAAACCCTGGACATACTAATGGAGCACGAGATTCAGCAAGGGGAACAATCCATCGGCAGTAACAATTGGGTGCTCGGCCCGCGAAAGTCTGCAACCGGCGCCCCAATTCTGGCAAATGATCCTCATTTACCCAATGTGTTCCCCGCCTATTTTTACCAACTACACGCCCAGGCGGGTAGCCTTTGCCTTTCCGGTAACACCATTCCCGGGACCCCTTTCATCGTGATCGGCAGAACCGATTCTATTGGGTGGGGATTCACGAATATAGGCACCGATGTCATCGATTACTTCATCCTCGAAATCAATCCCCAAAATCCAGATCAATACAAAGTTGATGGTCAATGGAAGGATTTTTCCTGGATAGAGAAAAAAATATGCATCAAAGGTAAAACTCCTGTAATCCACAGGACAAAAATGTCGGAATACGGACCGGTATTTACCGAAGGTTCATTACAAATGGCCCGCCATTCGGTCATGCTCTACCCTTCGACGACAATTCAGGCCTTTTACCGGATGAACACCGCAAAAACAATCGATCAGTTTATCGCCGGAGCCCGGATGTTTTCCTCTCCCGCCCAAAACATTGTATACGCTGATTTTAAAGGGAATTTTGGGTATTATCCCGCCGGTTTGATCCCCATAAGGGGCAAAGGCGACGGTTCGATCCCGGTTCGCGTGTCAAAAACCAGCGAAAGTTGGCAGGGATTTTTTCCCGAAGAACAAAAGCCCTGGTTATCGAATCCAGAAAGGGGTTATGTATCCACGGCCAATAATCCTGTAATTGAGGACGGCCTAATACCCCTTTTCAGAAAAACCTGGTACCCATCATTCCGGGCGGATCGAATCGAGGCGCTAATTGAAGGCTCAGAAAAGCTGACCATCGAAGACAACATCCGCCTCCAGACCGACGCGCTTCTTCCGGCTGCCGTCTTTCTGGTCTCGTTCATCGAGCCGATGGCATTTGATTCCAACGAGGCGGCATTTGTGCAGAAAAA
>JAHELQ010000355.1 GCA_024644125.1 Candidatus Aminicenantota bacterium
CACCGCGATGTTATCGGGATAGCTGGCGATCGCGTTGTCGAATAGGCTCACTATTGTTTGCCCCTCCGGGATGCGGCATAAGGTGTCGTTGAATCGGACCAGGACCTCTTCCCGCTCATAGGCGCTCATAATTTCGATTTGGCGTACTGGCCGGTCCGGCGACTCCGTCATCGCCGCCGCGATGCGTTTGAAATATTCCGCAAAACGAAGGATTGTCTCCTCTTTGAACAGCGCTGTGCAGTATTCGATGCCCACCAGTAGTCCATCTGATTGTTCCACTGCTGTCCAGCTCATGTCGAAGCGGGAAAAGCGGTTTCCCACGGCATCCGTTATCGGGGCGGCTGTTTCCTGCGCCGCCCTGTCCGATGCGGGGAGCGCGTCTCGGGCTCGTAGATCGAACATGACGTCGAAGAGTGGGTTGCGGCTGGGGTCCCGGTCCACAGCGACTTTTTCCACCAGGTTTTCGAATTGGACATCCTGATTTTCGAATACCTGCAACGCCCTGTCCCTGACATTGGCCAGGAATTGAGTCGCGCTGAGGGTTTGGTTTGTCGATTGCCGCAATACAAGCGTATTGACAAACACGCCGATGATTGGTTCGAGATCGGAGTGATTGCGGCCTCCAATGGGAATACCCAAGCATATATCTTCCTGGCCGCCAAGTTTGCCGAGCAGGATGAAGAAGGCCGCGGCCACTGTCATGAACAACGTGGCGCCTGCTTCCCGGGCCAGGCGGCCGACAGCTTCCGTTGTCGCTCTGTCTAATGTGAAGCGCAAATGGTTCCCGGAGAAATTCTGTATCGCCGGTCGGGGAAAATCGCAGGGTAATTCGAGCGCCGGGATTTCACCGCTCAGATACTCCAACCAGAAGGTCTCTTGCCGGCGCGCAAGCCTGATCGAGGCGTCGCTCCGTTGCCAGAGGGTGTAGTCTTTGTACTGGAGCCGCAGGGTCGGTAGGCCGTCTCCCGAAACCAGCATCTGGAACTCTTTTCTCAGGATGCCCATGGAAATGCCGTCGCTGACAATGTGGTGCAGGTCCACCCAGAGATGGGTGGGGGCGCCGCCCTGTCCCGCCACTGCCGCCCGCATGAGCGGAGGGGATGATAGGTCGAAGGGACGGATAAAGTCCCCGTCTAACCGTTGCAGTTGGAAATCCACATGTGGGTGAACTCGCTGAACCGGTTGATGGTCTTTCAATAAAAACGAAGTGCGCAGGCTCTCGTGCCGCTTTATTATGATGGCGATGATCCGGTGCAGGCGTTCGATCGTGATATCTTCCGGCAAACGGATGACCTGGGGCATATTGTAGACCGTACTCTGGGGGTCCAGCTCTTGCAAGAAAAACAACCGCTCCTGCTGAGACGACAATGGGTAGTAATCCTGTCTTTCCCCCGGATCAATGGCGATGAAGGCATCGATCCGGGATTCTTCGATCACCTGGGCCAACCCTTTGACGGTGGGGGCGCGGAACACCGATTGCAATGGCAAGACCACATCGAGTGTCCGGTGGATGCGATTGATCAAAATTGTTGCCTTCAACGAATGGCCGCCGAGGCTAAAAAATGACGCTGTGGTACTGATCTTGTCCCCAGCCAGTGCCAGCACATCGGCCCAGATTTCCGTCAAAGTCCGTTCCAGAGGATTCGCTGGCGGAGTGTATTCTTCTACATCCCCTGCTTCGGGAGCCGGCAGGCGGCGGCGATCCACTTTACCGCTGGCGGTAAGGGGGAATTCCTCCATGGGGATGATATGTTGCGGGATCATGTACGCGGGCAGCCGGCTCTCGATATGGCGGCGAACGGCTGTGCCGTCGAATTCCGCCGCCGCAATCACGTAGGCGCAGATGATGTTGTCGCCTGACTGGGCGGTTTGGGCCAACGCAACCGCGTCTGTGACGCCGGGGCATTGCAGCAGGACAGTCTGAATTTCCCCCAATTCGATTCTGAAGCCGCGAATCTTCACCTGGTGGTCGATGCGGCCGAAGAAGTCGATGTCGCCGTTTGCCCTCCACGAGCACAAATCGCCGCTACGGTAGATCCGGCCGCCGGGGACATGGGGATCCGGCAGAAAGGATAGCTGGGTCAGCTCCGGTTGATTCAGATAACCGAGGCCAACGCCGGCGCCGCCGATGAGCAATTCGCCGGGCACCCGGACGGGGCAAAAATTCATCCCTTCGTCCACAATATAGGCGTGGGCGCCGGGCAACGGCCCGCCGATGGGGATTCGCATCTCTCCATCGTACTTGCGGAGACTGAAGAAGGCGGCGTAGATGGCGGCTTCGGTGGGACCGTAGATATTTTCCACCCGTACCTGTCCCCAGAGGCCGCTGGCTTTCAATTGCCGAACAAGGCCTGGATGGAATGCCTCGCCCGCCGCCATGATATATTTCAACGAATGGAGCTTCGGGGCATCTTTTCCGGTTACAAACTCGAGAAACGCCGAAAGCATGGAGGGGACGAAGTTGATGTGGGTAACTCCATGTTTGGCGATGGAAGCGATCATAGCCAGGGGATCGCGTTCATCCCCCTGGGGGAGGATCGCCAGGCTGCCTTCGCCGTAAAACCAGCCGAAGAGTTCCGTCACCGACACGTCGAAGGTGACATTGGTCTTGAGGAGGATGCGGTCTCCCTCTTCCACCGGGTAGAGGGTCTGCAATTGACTCAAGGTGTTGGCGACCGCCTTGTGGGGGATCACCGCGCCTTTGGGCCGTCCGGTGGAGCCGGAGGTGAAGATGACATAGGCGGGAGCGCCGGCTTCCGCAGGCGGCGGCGAGAAGCAATCGTCGCCCGAAGGCCTGTTCGCAAGGTGGTCGCCCTCAGTCAGTAGAAATTCTGTGTGACAATCGTCCAGAATGGCGCGTTGGCGCGATTCCGGGAAGGTGGGATCGATGGGCACGTAGGCCGCGCCGGTTTTCAAGATGGCGATGATGGCTGCCACCAATCCTTCCGAACGCTCCATCGCGACGGCGGCCAAAAATCCGGGGCCGAGGCCCTGTTGTTTTAATGCCGATGCCCACTTCCCGGTGGCAATGTCGAAGGCGCCGTAGGTGACGGCGCGGTTCCGGTGAACGAGGGCCGTTCGATGGGGGGTTGCGTGCGCCCGCTTCTGGAATTGGTCGATGATGAAGATCTGCGAGTGGTAGGAAGGATCGATAGAGTTGAAGATGGCGAGGATCTCCCGCTTCTCCTCCGGGCCGATGATCTCGATCGCCTTGATGGGGATGTGCGGTTGCCCAAGCCGGGAGGCGACGCTTCTGAAATAATTCAGGAAGCGACGGATCGTTCCGGCGGTAAACAGGCTGACTGCGTACTCGACGTGGATAGCGAGACGGCCGTTTCTCTCCTGGGCGCTCCAGGTCATATCGAAGCGGGAGACGTTGTGGCCGGGGTTAGCGAACTCTTCGGTCTCGGAGTCCCGGCTTCGCTCCCCGTTGGCCTTTTGTCCTGGAGATGTCTCCTCCTGGTTTTGCAGGATCAACATGACGTCGAACAATGGGTTCCTTGAGATGTCCCTCTGCGGCGACAGACGCTCCACCATCTTTTCCAACGGATAGTCCTGGTTGTCGAAGGCCTGGATGGTGTGATGCTTGAGTTGTCCGATGAAGGCTTCGATAGTTTGTTCCGGTTCCGGGCGGGAGCGTAGCGGCAGGGTGTTGACGAACATGCCGATGATGGATTCGAGCTCCTGGCGCCTGCGGCCCGCCACCGGGAAGCCCACGATGATGTCCTGCCGGCGGGAGAGTTTGGCCAGTAATAGTGCGAAAACGGCCGACAAAGTCATGAAGAGCGTCGTTTCGTATTGCCCGGACAGGCGGACCAGGTTTTCCGTTTCAGCGGCGGAGAGGCGGATCCCCAGTCCGGCGCCGGAAAAATCCTGTACCTGGGGCCGTGGAAAGTCGTAGGGCAATTCCAATACCGGCAGTTCCCCATCCAGGTAATCCAGCCAGAATTCCTCCTGCCGTTGGATTAGATGGCAGGCTGCGTCGCTCCGTTGCCAGACGGCGTAGTCTTTGTAGTGGATCCGCAGTGGCGGTAGCGCGCGGCCCGCTAGAAGCGTCTGGAATTCCTGTTGCAGGATGGTCATGGAAACGCCGTCGGAGATGATATGGTGCATGTCGGTCAGCAAATGAGAGGGGGCTTCGCCATCAAAAATCACCGCCGCCCGCAGCAGGGGAGGCGACGAGAGATCGAAAGGCCGGATGAATGCGCGCTGCGCCTGAATAACATCTGCCGCTTCCTCGATCCGTTGAAGGGAGAAATCGACATTTTCCCACACCCGTTGTACCGGTTGTCGGTCCGGCGTGTGAAACGAAGTGCGGAAGCTCTCGTGCCGCCGGATGATGGTCTCGATCGTGTTCGTTAGATGTTCGACGCTGATCCTTTCCGTGAGCCGGATCACCTGCGGCATGTTGTAGACCGTACTCTGGGGCGCCAGCCGGTGAAGTATGAACAATCGCTCCTGGGCCGCGGACAGAACGAAGTAGTCTTTTTTCTCGACGGGCCGGATATCTACGTCTTCTTCTGTTCCGGACCCGGCGATATGGGCGGCGAGGCTCTCTATTGTCGGGGATTCGAAAACAATCGAGAGGGGAATCACCACTCCGAATTGTTTGTGAATCCGCGAGGACATAATGGTGGCGCTCAGGGAATGGCCGCCCAATTCAAAAAATCTGTCGTGAATACCGATGGTGTCTGTTGCGATCTTCAATACCGAGGCCCAAATCTCGGCGAGAGTTTTCTCTATCGCGTTCCCTGGGGCAACGATGTCTCGTGCGTTCCCGCAGAATGGTTCCGGCAGGGCGTCTACATCAATTTTTCCGTTGATGGTCAGGGGTATCTCTGCCACCGGCATGAAATAATGCGGTATCATGTATGGCGGTAGTTGGCCGGATAAAAATTCTGCCAACAACGACGCTTCGATAGGTTGAGTCGCGGTGAAATAGCCGATTAACCGTTCGTCTCCCGATGGGTTTTTGCGAACGGTTACGATAGCGTCTTCAATGGCCGGGTAACGCTTGACCATAGCCGAAATTTCAGTCAATTCGATACGATAGCCGTGAATTTTCACTTGATGATCACGTCGTCCGCAGAATTGTAAGGCGCCGTCCGGTCGCTTCCGGGCCAAATCGCCGCTGTGGTATAATTTTCCGGTTTCTCCCGACGTTTGCATCCAAACCGGCGGCGTTACGAAGCGGGCTTCCGTCAGGGCGGGTCGATTGGCATAGCCGCGGGCGATACCGGCGCCTCCGATGTAGAGTTGCCCTATCACTCCGTTGGGAACCGGCCTCAATTTCCGGTCCAACAAATATATCGAAGCGTTGGCTATGGCTGTGCCGATGGAGACGAAGCGGCTGGTGTCGAGGAGGGGGTCGTATGTGTGGATCATGCAACCGACAGTGGCTTCGGTGGGACCGTATTCGTTGTAAATCCGCAACGGTCGCTGGAAATCGGCGCTAATCGCCGCACAGAGCCCGGTCTCCAGACTCTCCCCTCCCAAAATGAAACTATGGATGCGCGAGGGCGGTTTGAAATCCGGCAATTGGCGGAACATTTTCAAATTGGACGGCGTCAGTTTGACGATATCCACCCGGTTTTCCGCCGCCAGGGTTTCGAGCGCCAGTCCGGTGTCGCTGTCGCGGTAAATTTCGATTGTATGGCCGCCGGTCAGGGGAATGAAAATCGAGGAGACGGTGAGGTCGAAGGCAATGGATGTGAAGAGTGGGAACGTGTGTACTCCCGTGCCTAAATACAGATCGTTGCCCCAATGACAATATTGCATGACGTTTTTATGTTCGACCATCACCCCTTTGGGTTTGCCCGTGGTACCGGAAGTGTAGATGATGTAGGCCAGGTTGTCCGGCGTGGACGAGGCTGGGGGATTTTCCGGTTGCAGCCCGGATAGCGAA
>JAHELQ010000356.1 GCA_024644125.1 Candidatus Aminicenantota bacterium
GGAAAGCGGCAGCGAACGAATTGAACACAACCGAATGGTTGGATGTTGTCGATCGTTTCTCGGATTTCCACAAGGGGCAAGTATGTCTTAGCGGAGGCGAGCCGTTGCTGCACCCCGGAGCTTTCGATATCATCAAACGGGCAAAAGAGCGAGGGATGTTCGTTATCCTGTTCACCAACGGAACATTGATTCAAGAACCTGAAGTGGCGGATAGACTGGCAAAATATGTCGATCGCATACAAATGAGCCTGGATGGAGCTACCGCGAAGGTCAACGACGCTATCCGGGGCCATGACTGCTTCGAAAAAGTCATCCGGGCAGTGAATTTACTTGAAAATAAACCCATTGAAATCTATATAGGAATGGCGCTCATGCCGCAAAACGCCGGCGATCTCAAAAAAAACATGGCAAAACTCACCCGGCAATTGAGTTCTCGCGTCAATTTCAGAATCGCCCCTTCGATGATTGACGGCCGTGCGCGGCGTTCCCACGTTATCGAAAACAAAGAAGAAGCGCAAAATCGGCTAAGGGCTCTAGTCGGGGATTTATACAAAAAACACTTAAAAGCAGTCTCTCCAAACGAAAAAAATATTAAAATCAATAATTGCGGATATGGAGAATCCTTCACTATATCAAGCTCAGGCGACGTATATCCTTGCAATATATACGACCATCGAGTCAAGATGGGGAATGTCAGGGAAAACGACATCACGGATTTGATCAAGGAGCTCGAATCGATTCGGAACGTAGCGAATGTGGAAAACATACCGGAATGCCGTGCTTGCGATTTAAAAATCGTCTGTTATGGCGGCTGTCGATTGAACAATTTTTACAAACACGGCACCATATCAAAGCCTTCTTGCACACCGGAACGAAGGAGGGAGATACTCGAATTTATCGTCAAAAAAGAGGAAACGTTCAACCCACTCGAGCTTTGGCTTCAAGGTGAAGCCAGGAAAATAATATAAGGCATATCGTGTGCACACAAAAATAAAAAAATTAAGGAGGGAATCATGCTGAGCAATGACAAATTGGTTATTTCATTCAATGAAATGGCTGTTGGCGATATTGGTGAAGCTAGTGTCGTAGACCCCCGCAGTGACAACTATTACAACGACCCATATTACCGGGCAACAATGTGCTGCGGCTGCGATAAGCCGGAACAACAGTTCGATTAAGGAAACAAAGCTCTTTTGAGCTAGTTTGGAAAGGGAGAGGAGAATTGACTTTTCCTCTCCTTTATTATTTAATTATTTGAGGGAGACTTTTATGAAGAGTATCTATTGGGAGTATGTGAAACATTTTATCCGGTTCTTCAAACCCCATTGGAAACTGATCGTTTTCTCCGGGCTAGGAGTTCTTCTGGGAGTAATGCTGCAATTGCCGATGCCGCTATTGACCCGCCATATCATTGATTCGGTATTGCCTCAAAAGAGCATTATCATCTTGAACTGGATCATACTCGGCTTGTTTGTGGTAATAGTGATTCAAATGTTATCTGGGATTCTTATAGGATATCTAACCGGTCTCATCAAAGAGAGGGTGCTCAACAGTTTTCAATTGTATTTTTTTCAACATATTCTTCATCTCGATAGCTCGTTCTTCAACAAACATCGCAGCGGATACCTACTTTCCCGCATCGAAAGCGATGTTCAGAGCCTAAGGGGTATCGTCACCAGCAATTTTTTTATGCTCATGAAAGATTTATTGACTTTTGTCACCGGCCTTGTGATCATTTTTCTCTTTCACTGGAAGCTGGCTCTCATTTCAATAACAGTTTTGCCCCTGTTTTTGTATTCATTGACCTATTTTTCCGGCCGGCTGCGGAAACGAGCTTACGAGAGCCGGGAATTCTCCGCCCGCCTGCTGGGCACCATTCAGGAATCCCTCGCGGGAATCTCCATCATAAAAGCCTTCCAGTTGGAAGATTGTAAAAAAGAACAACTCTCCCAAAGACAACTAGACCGCACCAATGCCAATATTCGTTACGGAGTAATGTCTGCCATATCCAGCAATCTGTCGGCGTTCATCGGAGGCTTCGGTCCGTTAATCGTTTTATGGTACGGGGGCCACGAAGTGATCAATGGCAACCTCACGCTCGGTACATTGATTGCCTTCAACGCGTTCCTTGGTTACTTGTTCGGCCCCGCCCGCCGTTTCATGAATGTGAATGAACAAATCCAGGATGCGCTTGCCAGTCTTGAACGCATTCATCAATTGCTCGCCATCACTCCGGAGACTGAAGACCAATTGCCCCCCCCGCCCCACCCCTCTCCAGACATCAGAGGAAAAGTAGAATTCAGGGATGTGAGTTTCGGATACAATGAAGATAAAATCGTGCTCAAACATATCAACTTCATCGCAAACCCTGGAGAGACCATCGCATTGGTGGGAAAGAGCGGATCAGGAAAAACGACGCTTGTCAATTTGCTCATGCGCCTATACCGGCACCAGGAAGGCGAGATCACAATCGACGTCACCGCTATCGAGAAGCTCCATCTCAAACACCTTCGCCGCAACATTGGCATTGTACCGCAAGATACCTTTTTGTTTTCAGGCTCCATAAAAGACAATATAGCGTGCGGCAAACTTCGTGCGACGCCAGAAGAAATCGCTCAAGCCGCACACCTGGCCCATGTGGATGAATTCACCCGGGAAATTCAGGGCGGATTGGATACACTGGTAGGAGAACGTGGAGTTACACTATCGGGCGGCCAACGGCAACGTATCGCACTGGCACGAGTCATTCTTCGCGATCCGCCAATTCTCATACTGGACGAACCGACCTCCGAATTGGACGCCATATCGGAGAACTACATCCAGGAAACACTACATACATTTGCAAAAAACAAGACCACATTCATCATTGCCCATCGCCTATCCACTATCAAAAACGCCGACCGTATCCTCTTCATCGAGGATGGAACCATTGGAGGCGAAGGGACGCACGAAGAATTATTCCGTTCTTGTGCCGGGTACCGACATCTTTATGAAACGCAATTTTTAGATTCAAACCTCACTACCAAAACATCGCAGTACAAAGATGAAACCAAACAAAAAACGAACAATTTTACGGCTACTGTGTAGCCTCCTGATTTTCAGTACAGCCCAGTTGTTTTCTACGAGCGTGAGCTCGCCAATTAGACTGGGAGGAGAGAATGACAAGGGCATGCTCTATCGGCCGTTTCAAGCCGACGAAGGGCCTGACGGCAACATTTACATATTCGATGCCAAAGATGCTTATATCAAAGTATTCTCCTCCGATGGCGCATACTCTCATCGAATGGGAGGACGCGGACAGGGACCCGGCGAAATGGTCCGGCTCGGTAGCTTCGGCTTCACTCCGGATCGCCGGATCTTTTTCACTGAAATGATAAATGGACATAAATGGATTACTTTCTTGAACCTGAACGGAACATTCGAAAGAGTCTTGAAGCTCGATATCGATGGCTCTTACGGAATTCAGCGAGCCGCCATTCTCCCCGGCGGACAAATAGTGGCGGAAATTCACTATTGGGGAATTCCTAAAAAAACTTCGCAATACTACACATTTCCCTACCTCAGGCGCCTGGCGACAATCAATCAAAATGGAAAGGTCGAGAAAACCATCATCCTGCGCGACCTACCGTTCAGTATCAGCATGCATCCATCCGGCGGCGACACCAGGCTCCCTTATTTCCCGGAATTTTTATGGGCCTGTACAACCAATGGCACCATAATATTCTCTGAAGGCAACAATTCTACGTTCATACTGTTCAAGTTAGACGACTCTATCACAGGCTCTATAAAAACAACTCTTCCCCCCACCCCCAACGTAACGGGTAAGGATATCTCGACATGGAAGCGCGAACTCAAAGAAAACATGATAAAGCGATTCGGAGCTTCAGCATACAACCGTTACGCCTCAGTCGTAGAAAAATACAATACTTCGCTCTTCAAAACACAACCACTTTATTGTGAGTTATCCGTAACGCCTTCAGGCAATTATCTGGTCAAAGGAAGTAGAACCTCGAAAGGCCCCGAACGCCCATTCTTTCTTTTAAATCCAAATGGGGAAATCATATCGCAAATCACTACCTCCGCCAGTGAGATAAAATATACAGAAAATTTCTTGATTGTCATTGGACCGGATGAGGAAGATAATGATCAAGTATCACTTTTCCCCCTGAAACAGCATAACGATCGGAAGGCTCTCCAGGCCGCGGCTGGCCTGGAATAATTTTTTTCATTCACAATTCAAACACAAATGCCGCAAGCGGGCTTCGGTTTAGTTCATTATTTGGTGATTACAGAAATACCCAATCCGTTATGGAATTGTGGGGCATGTCATAGTGCATGCGTAACTGCACTCGCACCGGGGTAACACGGTGCAGGTGAAATTGGTGATACAGCCGTCATTGGTGATACCACATGAATCTATGGTAAAGTCGGCGCCGGCCCTGACGTTTTCCAGATCTCTGGAATTCAAATTGGAAACGGTTTCTTTTTTTAGATTGAATTTTTTTGGTTTCATGGTTTTTCTCCTCCTTTAAAACTTAGTACTGTCAAAAGTTTTTCAATCGAACGCCTGCCCGCGACATTTGATTAATAGCTTCCGTTATAATATAATACAAGGGGAGCTTGAATGTCAATAATTTTTAGCGAATATAATCACGCGTCACGGACATTTCGAAACGTACGCGGAATTCTATTGAAAAATTAGCGTTTTCCTGAAAATATAGTATAATGGAGATTAACTGTATGTTGATATATTTTAAACAATAACTAAGGCTAGAGAGACAAAAGGAGAAAAAGAGATGAAACGAAACAGTTTAACGTATATCGCCGTCATCCTGGCATTACTATCCACCGTATCCTGCTCCATCAACAAATTGGCTATGAACAAAGTGGCCAATATTTTATCGGCGCCTGAAGGTGGCACAGTGTTCACCGGGGACAATGATCCCGAATTGGTCGGCGCGGCCCTCCCGTTCGCCATCAAAATGTATGAAAGTTTGATGGTATCGATCCCTCATCATGAAGGTTTGAAGCTTAAAACCGGCAGTATTTACGTCATGTACGCCAACGCCTTTATCCACACCCCTGCCAGCATGCTGACGGAAGAGGAGTACAAAAAACAAGAGTTTATGTTCAAACGGGCCAAAAACCTCTATTTGAGGGGCCGTGACATCTTACTCGACGCTCTGGATCAAAAGCACAAAGGATTCCGCGAGCATTTGCACAAGAAGGAATATTCCCGGGCATTGGCCGGGATGACTAAAGAGGATGTGCCGATGCTCTACTGGGCGGCCGCCGGATGGTTGGGCGCGTTCGCCATCGAGCCCTTCGACATGAAGTTGGGGCTCACGGTTCCCCAGGCGGCGGCGTTGATGGAACGGGTACTCGAATTGGAACCGGATTTCGGCAACGGCGCCATTCATGAATTCTACGTGCTCTACTATGGTTCCATGCCGGATTACATGGGCGGCGATTTCACCAAGGCCCGCCAACATTTTACGTTGGCCAAAGAGGCGTCCGGCGGTAAATCCACATCCGCTTATGTGTCGTTGGCAACGACCGTATCTGTACAGGAGCAAAATCTCAAGGAATTTACCACGCTATTGAAACAAGTATTAAAAATGGATCCGGATTCCGATCCGGATAACCGCTTGATTCACACGTTGAATCACCGCAAAGCCCGTTGGTTGTTGGATCATCTCGGGGATTTTTTCCTGGAAGTTGAGCCCGGCGACGACAACGGCGACAATCAATTGAATACGGAGGTAGAAGAACATGAAACGAATTAAAAGTATCGCATTGTTATTGGCCTTGTTGATCCTCTTACCGGTATCGGCATTCTCACTGACTATCAAAATCGGCAGCATCGCGCCCGCCCGTTCCCCCTGGGACGAC
>JAHELQ010000357.1 GCA_024644125.1 Candidatus Aminicenantota bacterium
TTTTTCGCAGTCAGATACAGCCGGAAACGCCATCCGGAAGCGCAACCGGTGAAACAACGGCTCTGGTTGGAAATCACCTGGACACTGGTGCCGACAGCTCTGGTTCTTTCCATGTTTTTTTACGGTTTGGAGGGTTTCCGCATTATGCGCGACACGCCGGAAGACGCGATGCAAGTAAAGGTATACGGACGGATGTGGGAGTGGAGCTTCGAGTATGATAACGGCAAGATTACAGATAAATTGTTTGTACCTATCGGCCGTAACGTGCAATTGGTGATGCGGTCTTTGGATGTGATCCATAGTTTCTATATCCCGTCCTTCCGTATCAAGGAAGATTTACTGCCGGGACGGGACACTTATTTGTGGTTCAAACCACAGACTGTCGGGCCGTCGGATATTTTTTGCGCGGAATACTGTGGCCAGCGGCACGCCTTTATGATGTCCCAGGTGATCGCGATGCCGGAGCCGGAATTCAACCGCTGGTATAGCCAGAAAGAGGGAGAACCGGGGCTGCTGGGAGCTCCAGCAGTCAAACTGATGGACGTTCACGGATGCCTCGCCTGCCATTCCCTGGATGGGTCCAATAAAGATATGATCCCGCTGAATGGGATATTCGGCAAAAAAAAACTGGTGATTCGGGATGGACAGGAGATGGAAGTGGATGTAGATGAAGACTATATCAGGCGTTCTGTTTTGCGACCGGGATTCGAGATCGTGAAAGGGCAGATGGATATGATGGAGGCGCCGGACGATCTGGCGTCGGGCGATCTGGACATCATTGTCAACTATTTGAAAGAACTAAAATGACATCTATCGCACCCATCTTCGTCTTGATCAAATTCCCGGTCGTTTTTCTGGCTTCTGTATCGGCGGTTATGGGTTTTGTCCTGGCGGAGGGAGAGGCGACTCTCCGCTCGATTCCTTTTTTTTGTGCAGTGTTCATATTAGCCTCCGGTACCGCCATTATAAACCAATACCAGGAGCGGACGGTAGACGCTTTGATGGAGCGAACCAAACTCAGGCCGCTTCCAGTGGGAACGATTGTGCCCGCGACCGCATTGGGGCTCGGTATCGCGGCGATCGTCGCCGGGTTGGGATCGGTTCTTCTATTGCACGGGACTGTACCGTTTTGGCTGGGGGTGTGTTCCGTAACAATTTACAATGGTTTGTATACTTTTCTAAAAAAAAGAACCGCTTTTGCCTCCATTCCCGGCGCAGTGGCTGGAGCGTTGCCTCCATTGATGGGATTTGCCGCCGGAGGAGGGGATTTGGCCTCGCCGATGGCTGTGTGGTTGGCTATGTTTTTTTATATATGGCAGATTCCGCATTTTTTGTTGTTGATGGGGATTCACGGCGATGATTACCGGCGGGCGAATTTTCCTTCGTTGCAGGAAAAGATCGATTCCCAGAGTTTGGGGCGAATCGTTTTCCATTGGATCATGGCCACCGCTTGCAGCGCGTTGATGTTTCCCCTCTTTGAAGGACTCAGACATCCGGCGATCGCGACTGTCATTTTGGGTCTCTCGGTATGGACCGGTTGGCGAACCCTGCCGCTTGTCCGCGGGAATGATAAACGTGTGGCAGTGTTTCGCCGGGCGTTTATCCACGTCAACCAATATGTCTTGTTAATGATGATCCTCTTCATCGTTGACCGGGGGGTACCGTAAATGCGACGATGTACTCTGGATAGTTTACGAATGGGAGGTGGGACTCGATGGATAATATCCAGTTTGTTCATATGATTCCGGGGCTTGTCTATTTTCTCTCGCTCGTTCATGCAACGTTCATGTGCCTGGTGACAGGCGCGGGTATTTTATCGGTGTTCTACCATCCCTGGAAGCCCGGGATTGCCCGGGAGTTTGGCCGTCTGGCAGCGGCAAGGCCGCTTTTATGGGGCGTTGGCGTTTTTGTTCAAGATGCGCTATCTCGAAGGGCAGGATCTGTTACATCGCTATTTGTTGGCGGCGTCGATTGCGCTTTTGGCGGGAGCGATTTTGCTTGCCGTTTACCGCCGGGTGCAGGATGTCCGGATCGGCGGCCTGGCGATTTTTGCAATTTTATTTTATGATTTTTATTTCACCAATATTATGGCGCTATTGGTATACCCGGAGAAATGGCCTTACCTGGAAGGTTTTCTGCCGCATCCGCTCCACTCTATCACCGGAATGACGCATTTTATGGGATTTTTCGCCATGATGTTGGCCGTGAGCGGAGCGGCGACGTTGTTCTTTTTTTTCCGCTGGCCGGATTCAAGACTGTCAAAACAATCTTCCGATTATAAATTCATGAAATATCATGGCCTGGGAATGCTTTTGGCTGGAGCGCTTCTGTTACCTCCAATTGTCATTTGGGATCTTTACACTCTGCCCCGTTACACTTTTTCTGTGGGTGTCCTCGCTCTGGCGGCGTTTATTTTATTGGCTGCTTTTATATTGGCGCTTGCGGCGTCCCACTTTTTGTTTTCACCGGAGACATTGAGACAGAGGTTTATATCCCTCGCGGCATTGTTGGTTTTGCTTATGATGGGAATGGCGACTGCCAGAGATTTATTGCTGCAGGCAAACAGCGTCGCGGATAGCGCAGGCGTTCTTCTGGCCAATGCTGAGGCCGGCAGGGAACTCTGGATCGCCAGGCGACAGGCATTATATCCGCCTGCCGGAGAAGCGGATGTCGAATCAGGGCGGCAAGTTTACCGGCAACGCTGCATCGCTTGCCACGAAATGGATAGAAAAAAAATGGGGCCCCCGCTGAAGGATGCGATCCTCAAATATAACGGCGACGCGGCTGCGCTTGCGGCGTTTATCCGAAATCCGGTAAAAGTGGATCCCGCGTATCCCGCCATGCCAAATCCAGGTTTGACGGAGTGGCAAATCAAGGGAGTGGTGAATTATTTATTGGCGCCGGCGGAGGCGAAAGAATGATCAAGCGGTTGATTCCTTTGATATTGATAACGTTGTTTTTGGCGGGCATCGCCGCGGTGGTGGCCATTGCGGCGTATTGGTATTACGTTGAGGCGGATCCACTCCAACCTATCGCCTTCAACCATCGGCTCCACGTGAAAACTGTGGGGCTGAAATGCGATCATTGCCATCGTTATGCTGATCGCTCCATCCACGCCGGGATTCCGGCGATGGGCCGTTGCGTTGAATGCCATCGTAACGTCGCTGTCGAGCGGCCGGAAGTGAAGAAGCTGATGGACTATTGGAATCGCAAACAACCGGTTCCCTGGGGACAGGTACATGTGTCGGAATGGCATGTGCGCTTCACCCATCGGCGTCATATTCAGGCGGATGTCGATTGCCGGGTGTGCCATGGGTATGTGGAACAGATGGCTACGGCCCGCAAGGTCAGAACTTTCCATATGGGATTTTGTATCACCTGCCACCGGGCCAATGGAGGGCAGGATGATTGCCTGGTCTGCCATAAATAGAGGGAGAGTTTCGAGGACATGAAGAGGAGAGATTTTTTTAGATTAATGGGAATCGTGTCTGCATCGGCGGTATCCGCTTGCAAAGCCGGAGAAGTGGATAAAAAGTTAATTCCATTCCTGGTACCGCCGGATGATGATGTCATGCCCGGCGAACCAATCTTCGTCACATCCACTTGCGCCGAATGTCCTGCCGGTTGCGGCGTTATTGTGAAGGTCAGGGACGGAAAACCGGTCAAACTGGAAGGTAATCCCTATCATCCCGTCAATCGCGGCGCTTTATGTATCAGGGGACAGGCTGGTATTTCCCGCTTGTATCACCCGCAACGATTGAAGCAACCGATGGTGAAAAAAAACGGCGTTTTCGAGCCTATTTCCTGGCCGCAAGCATTTATTCTTGTCAAGGAAAAACTTGGGGAGGGGAAAGGGGCCGGACTCGGCAATGTCATGTTTGGTTCGAAAACCACTGGCAGTTTACATGAACTGGCAGGCGAATGCTGCGATATGCTCGATATCGAGAGATTTCCCGCTGTCGAGCTCATTCATCATGGGGCGATCCGCCAGGCAAATGGGGTCGCGTTCGGCATTGCAGCGGTTCCTCATTTTCGGTTGGATCGCTGCGATTTTTTGTTCACATTGGGTGCGGACCTATTGGGTACCTTTCTTAGTCCGGTGGAATGGTCCAGACAATTGCACCGCGCGCGCCGGGAAGACCGGATGCAATGGTATCATGCCGAGCCCTACCTCACCCTCACCGGCGCTAATGCCACGCGCCGTCTAACGATTCAGCCGGGCAGCGAGTGGTGTTTGTTGGGATTTTTATTGCATTGTCTACCAGCGCGTAAGACATTGCCCGCGGCACTCGATGAGCTCATCCCGGCCTTCACCTTAAACCAGACCGCGGAGGCTACAGGTATTCCGCCAGCGGAGCTAGTTCTTCTGCTCCAGGGCCTTTCGCAAGCCCGGTCGCCTTTACTGATTGCCGGAGGGCCGGCCACCGCCCATAACAGAGGGGGATTGACAGCGTTGCTGTCATCATTGTTGCAGTGGAAGTTGGGGATGACTGATGGAACACTCGACTTTACTCATGGGTTCAATGATGACTTTACCGGCACGTTCAAGGATGTCTTGCGCTTCGAGAAGTCCTGCCGGGACCGCGAGAATGGTGTGGTTCTGCTGATGGATGTTCCGAATGTATGTTCCAGGCCTCAATTTCTGGAAGCGTTGGAGCATTGCCGTTATAGAGTGGCTATCGGCTTCATGGGGGGACCTTTGATGGAAGCGTGCGATATGGTGTTACCTCTTTCCCATCCTCTGGAGACCTGGGGAGATGTGGTTCCCAGAAGAGGGCTTCGTTCGTTGATCCAACCGGCGGTCGAACCGTTGTTCGCTTCCAGGGGGGCTGGGGATATCCTCCTTGGGCTGATGGGCGAAAAAATAACCTATCAACGTTACCTGGCTCAACAATGGGGCAACGTGACCGAGGTCTGGATACGGGAAGGTGTCAGAGAAGAGGAAACAGCGCTTCTGGAGGCGGTTCTCGATATGGAATCGGCGCTACCGGCACTGCGGCGGTTGACGGAAGACAAGCTGCCGACGGCCAATGGCGGCGCCTCTCTCCTGGTCGCGCCTTCGCTACGGACCTATGACGGCCGTGGAAGCGATATACCATTGTTGGCGGAGATCCCGGACCCGATGATCGCTGTCTCATATGGACCTTACGCGGTGATTTCCGCCGATATCGCCGGGGATAGGGGGATTTTGCAAGGGGACATCTTGCGCTTCGAAGGGGCATTCGGTTCTCTCGAGTTGCCGGTGGTGTTCGGCCGCGGTATCGCCACCGGTACTGTGGTTGTGCCAATCGAATTCTCAGGGTGTTTTTCGTTGCCCGGCGATCCGGTCACCGGCGAATGGTGCCTGTCCCTCAAAAACGTCAGGAGCGAAGCCACTGGATTGAAGATCCGGCTTCTGATATTGGCGGGAGAGATGATAGCCGGAGGCATGGGGATCTTGCCTGAAAAAGAAAACAACCGTCACAAATACAAGCGCCATTCCCTCTATCCGCCGCATCAACACAAAAACTACCGCTGGGGTATGGTCGTCGATCTGGACGCTTGCACCGGCTGTTCCGCGTGTGTGGCCGCTTGCTACATCGAGAACAACATTCCGGTGGTGGGGGAAAAAGAACATCTCAAGGGGAGGGAGATGTCCTGGCTCCGTATCGAACCGTACTTCGACGACGGCTCGCAGCCGGAATTCGTTCCTATGCTGTGCCAGCAATGCGACTGTGCGCCATGCGAAACCGTATGCCCGGTATACGCTACTTACCACAATCCCGAAGGCCTCAACGCCCAGATCTACAATCGCTGCGTCGGGACACGGTATTGCGCCAACAATTGCCCGTACAAGGTCCGCCGCTTCAACTGGTTTGACAATAAAGGGGTGTTGCCGCTTTTT
>JAHELQ010000358.1 GCA_024644125.1 Candidatus Aminicenantota bacterium
CCCTGAAACGCTACGGCCGCGACTTGGTCCAATTGGCGCGGGAAGGAAAACTAGACCCGGTCATCGGTAGGGACGAAGAGATCCGCCGCGTCATGCAGGTACTGGTCCGCCGCACGAAAAACAATCCTGTCCTCATTGGCGAAGCCGGCGTAGGCAAGACAGCTATCGTCGAGGGAATCGCCCTGCGCATCGTGCAGGAGGACGTGCCGGAAATGCTCAAGGACAAACGATTGATCACACTGGATATCGGCAGCCTCCTGGCGGGGGCGAAATACCGCGGCGAATTCGAGGACCGGCTCAAAGCGGTCATAAAAGAGGTCACTGAATCCAACGGCCAGATCATCCTCTTCATCGACGAACTGCACACCCTCGTCGGAGCCGGCGCCGCCGAAGGAGCGGTAGATGCCTCCAACATGCTCAAGCCGGCCCTATCAAGAGGCGAACTCCGCTCGATCGGCGCTACCACATTGAACGAATATAAAAAATATATAGAAAAAGATGCGGCTCTCGAACGGCGATTCCAACCGGTACTGGTCAAAGAACCGTCGGTGGAGGAGACAATCTCCATCCTCAGGGGGCTCAAAGAGAAGTACGAGATCCACCATGGAATCAAAATCACCGACGCGGCGCTCATCGCCGCCGCCACTCTCTCCCACCGCTACATTACCGACCGCTTCCTGCCGGACAAAGCCATCGACCTGATGGACGAAGCATCGTCGAGGTTGCGCATCGAGATGGATTCGAGCCCTGAAGAGCTCGATGAACTGGAGCGAAAAATCTTGCAATTGGAAATCGAACGCCAGGCCCTCAAAAAAGAAAACTCACGCGACAGCCGCGAGAAGCTCAAGCTCCTCATCGACGAGCTCGAACTCCTAAAAATCCAGAGGGACGCCATCAAAAGCCATTGGGAGAAAGAAAAAAGCCACATCAAAAAACTCCGCGAACTCAAAGAGGGTATTGACGCCCTTAAAATCCAATTGGCAGACTCCCAACGAAAAAACGATTACGAAGCGGCGTCGCAAATCCAATACGGTCTCATCCCCAACAAAGAGAAGGAAATCCTGGCCACCCAGGAAGATCTGCACGCTCTACAAAAAGAGAAAAAAATCCTCACCGAGGAAATCACCGAGGAGGACATCGCAGAAATCGTCTCACGCTGGACCGGAATCCCTGTCAACAAACTCCTGAGCGGCGAGCGACAAAAACTTCTGGACATGGAAGCGATACTGAAACTCCGGGTGGTGGGCCAGGATGAAGCAGTCGATGTAGTCGCGCGGGTGATCCGACGCTCCAAAGCCGGACTTCAAGATCCGCACCGTCCCATCGGTTCCTTCTTGTTTTTGGGCCCCACCGGAGTCGGCAAAACCGAATTGGCCAAAACCCTGAGCGAATTCATCTTCAACAGCGAACGGGCGATGATACGGATCGACATGTCCGAATACATGGAGAAACACTCGGTGGCAAAGTTGATTGGAGCGCCTCCCGGGTATGTCGGCTACGACGAAGGGGGCCAACTGACAGAAGCGGTAAAGAGACGACCCTACTCGCTGATCCTGATGGACGAGATCGAGAAAGCCCATCCCGACGTATTCAACATTTTGCTGCAAATCCTTGACGACGGGCGGCTAACGGACGGCAAAGGCAAGACCATCAACTTTGCCAACACCATTGTCATCATGACGTCGAATCTAGGCTCGCAACTGATTCTGGAAACGAGCGACTACCATGAGATCAAAGCCCAAATCGACGCCCTGCTCTTCCGGCATTTCAAACCTGAATTCCTGAACCGCATCGACGACATCATCACCTTTCGCCCTCTGGGTAAAGATCTGATTCAAGACATTGCCCGGCTGGAGATCGAAAAATTCTCCCGCTTGCTCGTCCCGGCAAAAATCTCTCTGAAAATCACAGACAAAGCGATCGAGAAACTTGCAGAAATGGGATTCAATTCTGCATTGGGCGCCCGCCCTTTAAAAAGAGTCATCCAGCGGGAAATCCAGGACCGCCTCTCATCCTTGATTCTGGAAGGAAAACTACTCCCGGACTCAACAATTGAAGTAGACGTAACCGGAGAAAACTTTCAATTCAACCTTAAATAATAGGAAGGGGGGGGCTGAAGCTCCCTCTCTCCCCCCCGTCTGCGTTTCATCCGGTCTTTGATAAACAATTGAAAATAAATCACAAAAAGGTCTTTGCACTTCCGAAGAAGCAATTGAAATAATCTAGCAATATTGGTGCCAACCGATATTTTTTTGCCATTTTTCGCCTTCCAAATCCAGAAGGAAGATATTGAACATTTTTTTAGTTACTCTAAAAACGAATAAATCCAACTCCAATCAGCAGATCCAAATATGGTAAAATCGGAGGTGCCATACGAAAAATAATATAATTTTAAAATTTAATATAAATATCAGCGTGATTGAGTCGCTTGAACGGTATATAATTTTATAGACAATATAAACGGGGTTTATAGACCATTCCGAATAAGGCTTGAAAATTAATTTTTTCTAAGTTATAATCTTAGAACCATGAAATATCTACTTTATTATCGCGACGGCTTCATCAAAAAGTTCCCGCTAAACAAGTCCGAACTCATTATCGGACGAAGTCCGGAAAACGATCTGGTTATAAACGAGGATTACATTTCCAGACGGCACCTCAACATCAAGGTCAAAGAGGACTGCATCAAGATTCAGGATCTTGATTCCACGAATGGCGTGTATGTCGAAGGCTGCCGCGTCAAAGAGTCCACAATCAATATCGGCGAATCCTTCTTCATCAAAGGCACAAGCTTTGTTTTGCGCGATGGGTCGCTCGAAGAATTCAAACTGGCCAAAGAACTGATTCCGGTGTTCGACCACATCAAGAGCGACGACTCCAAAACCCCGGACACCACAAAGACAAAATACGTCAAAAACATTTTCAACGAATTACTAAAACATATACTGGCAGTCGGACTAAAAAAATCGGATTTCCACGAATTCATGCTGGACATCGCCTCGTTCTTGAATGTGATCACCGACTTCGGCAGTATCTTTTTGGCTTCGATGGAAGAAAACGACATTAATGTCATCCTGTCCATCAAAAAAGAGAGCAAAGTATTGGATCAATTCAAAGCCATCTTGAAAAAGGTTCCCCATTTGTTTGAAGATGACCAGGATTGGCAACCGATCCCCGACGACAAAGAAAATTACTTCTCCGCCTTCACCTTGAAAATAAACGGAAAGAAGGCGGTGTTGATTTACATTCCCAACAATCCCAATCGCGAAGAAAACTCGAAAGTGGAAAATTTCCTTCTTTCATTTGCAAAAGAGATCGCCCTACTATCCCAGATCATGCACGAAACATCCATCTCTAAAAAAATAGACCTCAAAGCCGAAGAGAAATTCAGTTTCGAAAAAATCGTCGCCGCGGATCCCCAGATGCAAAACCTCATCAACAGGCAAAAAAAATCGCCCAGAGCAACATCTTCGTTTTGATCCAGGGAGAAAGCGGTACAGGAAAAGAATTATTCGCCCGGCTCATCCATAACAATTCCCAGAGAGCCAAAGGAGAGTACGTGGCACTCAACTGCGCCGCGATCCCGGAAAACCTTCTTGAATCAGAATTGTTCGGCCATGAAAAAGGCTCCTTCACCGGCGCCTACCAGCAAAAAAAAGGCAAGCTGGAAATGGCCTCCGACGGAACATTGGTACTGGACGAAATCGGCGATATGCCGATGGGCCTTCAGATCAAGCTTCTTCGGGTATTGCAGGAACAAGAATTCTACAGATTGGGAAGCAACACCCCCATCACAGTCGATCTACGCATCATCGCCCTGACCAATTCCAATCTCAAACAACTCATCCGCGAAGAAAAATTCCGCGACGATCTCTATTACCGGCTGGCTCACCACGTCATCACCATTCCATCCCTGCGGGAACGGAAAGAGGACATATCCGCCCTCATCAACTACTTCACGATGAAATATTGCAAGCTAAATAACAAGGTCGTAAAAGGCTTCTCCATGAAAGTATTCGAGATCTTGCAAAACTACAATTGGCCGGGAAATGTCCGTCAACTGGAAAACGAGATCAACCGGCTCATCAATCTGGTGGACGAGGGCGGCCTCATTGATTACGACCTTCTCTCGGACGACCTGAAATTCAACGAAATAGACTTCGAAGACACTATCCGCCTGGCTCCTGTCATGATCAACCGCAAATCCGAAACAGACTTCATCCTCAAACTTTTGGAAAAAAACCGCTGGAACAAATCCAAAACCGCCAGGGAACTGAATATGACCTACCAGGGTTTGCACAAAAAGATGAAAAAACTGGCCATCCAGGTACCGGCCAAAAAATAAAGTGCAATCTTGCGCCAATTGGCAATAAATTGGCTTTTATCTAATTCCCTGATTTGTTATAATTTTTTTATGAACCGGAAAATATTACTGACAATCGTTGCGGTCCTCATCGCGATGCCTTATTGCGCCGGCAACCGGCACGTCCATTACCGGCCAATCCCTCTGGAAAAAAAACCCGAACTGCCGAAAGAACAAAAAAAAGTCAAACCGGCAGAAGAGACCGAATCCCCAGCCCAGATGCCGGCGATCCAAACACCGGGCATATATCAAAGTGGCATCGCCTCCTGGTACGGAGGGAAATTCCAGGGACGCCGCACCTCCAACGGCGAGATCTACGACATGCACAAACTCACCGCCGCCCACAAAGAGCTCCCCTTTAACACCCTGGTTGAGGTGGAGAACACCCAGAATCAAAAAAAAGTTTTGGTGCGCATCAATGATCGCGGCCCCTTCGTAAAGCAACGAATCATCGATCTTTCATACAAAGCCGCCCAAAAAATAGACATGGCGGATACCGGCACTGCTCCCGTCAAGTTGCGCATCATATCAAGCGGCGGCACGCCACTCACCGGAACCCCTCCGGATCCGGGCATTACCCCTCCACAAAACACCTATTTTCTTCAAGCCGGAGCCTACCGCGACCGCGACAACGCCCATAACGTTCTCCAGCGTATCCTGGCAGCCGGTCCCGGAATCCCGTTCAAAATTTACCAGGACAACGGCCTTTACAGAATTGTCTCCGACAATATGGATACCCGGCAGGAGGCGTTGGAAGCGAAATACCGCCTGGACCGCGCCGGCCTCGAATCCTTCATCAAAGAGACGATGCGTCCTTAATCGCACATGACAATCACAGAAATCATCGAAATCGGCTCCATCATGGTATTGGGAGGCATTATCCAGAGCTCCTCCGGCTTCGGCTACGGCCTCTTCGCCCTACCGCTGCTTCTTTATTTCGGTTTTCCCCTGCCCGTCTCCGTCATGATCATCATCACCGGCTCCGCCATCCAGAAAATCGCCGCAGTCAAAGTTCTATCCGACAACCTCGATTGGAAAGAATTGTCCCCCTACATCGGCACCGGCCTCCTGTCCCTCCCCATCGGCATCTACCTCATGTTCAGCGCCACCAACCTCGATCAATCCATGGTCAAACAGATCATTGGGGCCTGCATCCTCCTACTCCTCATTTTGCGTTGGCAAGGTTTCATCCGTTCGCGAGACCACGTCCCCCCCATCTGGGGCCACATCGCCTCCTTCTGGTCCGGAATCCTCAACGGCTTCGCCAATATCGGCGGCCCCCCATTGGTAATCTGGACCCTCTCCCACCGTTGGAGCAATGAAAAAATGCGGGTAGTGCTGCTAGCATTCTCACTTATCTTCGTCCCCTTCCAACTGATCCTCATGCCCATTGTCTTTGGCCTCCCGGTCATCTCCGCCTTCATTAAATCCCTCATCCTCAGCCCCTTTGTCCTGCTGGGTACCTGGCTGGGCCTCCGCATCGGCGCCCAAATCACCCAGCGACAACTCAAACTTTAT
>JAHELQ010000359.1 GCA_024644125.1 Candidatus Aminicenantota bacterium
TTTACAGGCATAGTCAACTCCCTTCACTTTTTAATATATCGAACATTTGCTGAATGACATAATCCACCTCTTGATCCGGCATACTTCCATGAATCGGAAGGCTTAAGATTTCGTCTTTTAGCCGAGTCGCCTCGGGATAGTCCGAAGGCTTTATGTCTAGATACTCGTAAGCCTTCAGGAACGGCAACGGCACTGGATAATGAATCCCGGTGGCGACACCCCTTTCGGACAACAGAACTCTGATTTTATCGCGATTTGGCACCCGGATGACATAGAGATGATAGACGTGCTTAACATCGTCGCGCACCCGGGGGATTTCCACCAGGTCATGAAACGCGTTGTCATACCGGGCTGCGATCTCCCTGCGCCGTTGATTCCAGCGGTTCAGGTGCTTGAGCTTGACATTCAGGATAGCCGCTTGCAAACCATCCAGGCGGCTGTTGCACCCCTCAAATTCATGGAAGAACTTTTTCATCCGCCCATGATTGGCGGTCATCGATACCTTCCGGGCCAGTTCTTCATCATTTGTCACGACAGCCCCGCCATCGCCGTACGCCCCCAGGTTCTTACCGGGGAAAAAGCTGAAGCAGGCGCAATGACCGAACGTTCCGGCCATCTTGCCTTTATATGTAGCGCCATGGGCTTGAGCCGCATCCTCCACCACAAACAGATTGTATCTTTCGGCGATGCTCAGGATTGAATCCATATCCGCCGGTTGCCCATATAGATGAACGGGAATAATTCCTCTGGTTTTCCGGTTGATGTGGTTCTCGATTTCATCCACATCGATGTTGAAGGTATCAGGCCTGCAATCCACAAAAACCACCTGTCCCCCGGACAAAGAAACCGCTTCGGATGTGGCGATAAAGGAATTGGCGACCGTAACGATCTCTTCACCCTCTTTGACTCCCAACGCCTTCAACGCGATCACCAGGGCGTCAGTTCCATTCCCCACTCCAACACAATGATCCACCCCAAGGTACTGGGCAAAATTGCGTTCAAATTCCTTCAAATACGGCCCGTTAATAAATGCCGATTCTTCGATTACCGCCTGTATGGCCGTATCGATCTCATCCCGGATCTCCAGGTACTGAGCTTTGAGATCCACGAAACGTATATTCATCATCTTTCCCTCCCCAAACCCAAGCGTCATTCGCTTCGTATTTTATTGGTTAAAATATTGAAGACAGCTAAAAAAAGTACTGAAACATCTGTAAAGAAAGGATGCTTTTTTTTGGCTTCCAGATAAATCCTCTCAGATTCGATATAATCCTCCACCTTTTGCATCCTGTAAGCGACATAAGGAGGAATGCAGCCGGGTCTGTACTTGAACCGCTCCTGCTTGAGATCTTCCGGATAATTCTCCAAAAACTTTTCCGACAAGGGACGCACCCCTATCAGGCACAGATCTCCTTTTATCCAATTCAACAGTTGCGGTAATTCGTCCAGCCAGAACCGCCGCATGATCCGTCCCCAGGCGGTGATGCGGAAATCACGATCAATTTTGCCCTTCTCACCGTATCCGAATTTTTCCACTGTATACCGTTGGAGATATTCCGAATAGGGATGCATGGTTCTCACCTTATACACATAGATCGGTTTCCCGCCTTTCCCGACGCGGCGCATTTTAAAAAACATTCCATATGATGGATTGGGATCTTCCGCCGGCGGACGGGCTTTGCGCGCGATAAAACAAACAAAGTTATCCACAGCTTCCAGCGACACCAACTCAAAGCCGCAATAATACAGGCGCCCCAATCCCTCGGCCAACGACAGCACCCTCCTGCGACCCCGGGTTACGGCGAAATACAATTTTTTAAGAATCGGCAGTTTCGGAAACACCCTCCGCCAACAAAAATCCGCTAAATACAGTAGATTCGCTATGGCATAAGGATAATTGCCCCTGAAATAGAGCAACCGCCGTTCACACGGTTCAAATTTACTGATAAAAATCGCCCTGTCCATCAATTTACTATGGACACTCAAAAGGTAGCGGTTCAAACGGCGGTAAGTATTCAGCGGGTGCACATTCATCAAGAACTCCAATGAATGGTCGGGCAGAATATCCACATTATAGGGATTTCCGGTATCCAATACTTCAGCCCTTAATATATCGATTGAACTCAGATCCACACTACGATCCACAAATTCGAATTCCCGCCGTTTGTCTTTGAGATAAATATTCTCAAGCTTTTCCCGGATAAAACGGGAATGAAACTCGTGTTCGCAATGAAACCGTTTACGTTCATTTTTTTCTTTCTGGATCACCTCGTCCACTAGAAGAACTTCCGGGGAAATTTTAACAGGAAGAGACTGAACCGGAGATTCCCGCCTCCATAGATACAGTATCGTCACCAACGACAATTCCAGTACCATGAAAAGCGCCAGGGATCCAAAAATCACAATCCGGGAGAATTCTCTCAACCGGAACCCAAAAATAAAAAACGCCACAATAGAAAAAATTATGAATAGGGAACGGGTAAAAGGGTAAATAGCCGTTAAATAATTATTGCCCTTTTCGACCGGCAACATAAATCGATGGACCAACAGGCTGGTAAAAATCCAGATAAAATAAATGGCGAACAATACCGTCATAAAATCATCATCCAACCGGACAGTGTTACGCTTCAGGAAATACACGGAAAAAAAGCTTATAGAGAGGAGAAAAAACTCCGCCAATAACAAACCAGGGGAAAAGATTTTGAATATCCGCCCTTGATCCCTATTGGAGAAAAAACAACCGGAGAGAAACAGCACTTCCAGAACGATATATAGGCCGACTGAACCGAAAATCACGAAGCGCGAGATATCGAACATTTTTAGGCCGTACAATGATAACGATAACATCCCCCCCAAAAGAAGGCCCCCTGAAATAAACGGCTCCATCTTCAAAATATGCCGTCTTTCATTTCTTGTATTACGGAACTTGTTGGTCAACGTATTGGCCAATACCCAACAACAGAAATATACAGGCAAAATCCGCAAGTAGTGGATTCCCAGGGACAGGCTACCCATTTTAATGAGATAGATGGAGAAAAACGACAACACAAAAAGTAGAAAATCTTTAAGGTACAGTCCAAACCGGCGGGGTTCTTCAAATTCCATGATATGATTGGACATATGTCACTCCACCACAGTCTCCCGGAAACAATCCAGGCAATCGGGATCCCGCCTCATTTCAGACTCGCTGGAAGGATAATTCTCCAGAAACCAGGCCATGAACGCAGTCACGTCAATTTTTTCCCGCAATAATTTTTTTCGCTTTCCCGCCCAATCATCTTTGGTATGATCCGCAGACAACAGCTCCACCCCTTTTGCTATGGAAGCCTGTTGCTGAAGAGAGGACTCGCCAAAATTGAACACCAAACCGTACCGTTCCTCTTCTTCGGCCGTATACCCCGTCCAACCGTCATTGACGAATATTGCCGGTGTCCCCAGGACAGCGGCCTCCGATGCCATTGTGGCGCCTTCTCCATACAGCAACGAAGCGAAGGCCAGAGCGTCGTGCATACGATGGGGGGGGATCGTGATGCGTGCGGCGTTCAATCCTTCGGGAAGCCCTGCCTCGGAAGTGATAAACACTTTTCCGTACTTACCGAATTTCCGCATCGCTTCCACTTTGTTTTCAAGGGAAATGCCCGCATGGCCGATATCGTGATTCGCCTTCCACGAGACGAAGCGCATGATGATGTATGGTTCGCCTTTTTCCACTCCCAACAGATCGAGGACAGAGGGATCGGGTGTGAAATACCGAGGGTGGAGATAGGACAACTCCATATATCCGTCAAAGCGGAGGTGCTTCTCTCCGAGATCCTTGCGAAAACAGGCGGGTGTGCAAATTGTTCGGCTGAAAGGAAATGTAAAATACCGGTGTAACCGGGCGTTTTCCGTATCTGTAAACACCACCGCCGGTCGCCGGAAAAGCGTCGCCACCTGGGAAGGATATGGAGTGGAAAAACTGACAAACACATCCGGTTTGAATTTAGCTGCCACCCTGGCGATGCGGGCGTCGGCCACCGGCATATACAGAAGTTTGCCGAAAACAGAATCCGCGCCTGTTCCCCGATCGACGTATTCCTCGCCGATGGCTTCAAGGAGCTCGATGGCAGGGTAGCGGTTTCTCGTCGTAATCACCGTCTCATGCCCCTTTTGTTCCAGTAAACGGATACAATTCTTGAAATAGTGAACATGGGCCGGATGGTTGATGTCAAATAAAAATCTCAAATTACTTCTCCAAATCCTATTATTTACCGGAAGAGATTGTTACAACGTCATGGAAATATTGGGATCCCGGACAAAAAATCTCCTTTTTCCCGATGACGTCAACGGAATATCATCCACCACTTCCACATCCAGATGGACATCCTCGCCGATATGCCTGATGATGTCATCGTGGATTCGATCCTTCATTTGTTTTTTAAAAAGAGCGGTGGGAACCAACTTCAATGTCATTTGGTCCGGTTGATGCTGCCGCAATTGAAACATTTCCACTCCTTCATTCCACATAAAATACACCGCGAAAAAATAAAAAGTGATATGCTTCCCGCTGGGCGTGACCAGAATATCTGTATCGCGTCCTTCGATCCGCTCGAATAGTGGCAGCCCCCTACCGCAAGCGCATGTCTTTTTCTTGACAGTGCCGATGTCCTTCACTTGATACCGGATAAACGGCATGGCATAGTTATGCAAATCGGTTCCCACAATTTCCCCTACTCCTTCTTCCACCGGCTCGCCATCCTTCAAGACTTCTGTGATACCATATTCACTGGCAACATGATAAGTCTGGTGGGTGGGGCATTCCATCATCACCGATACTCCCTCGGCAGAATAACTATCAAAAACCGGACACAAAAACCGTTCCTCTATATTTTTTCTTTGCACCGGATACAATGGTTCCCCATTGGTGGAAATCGCAACTGGAACGTAACGCTCGCCGCTCCCGTTTTCCAGATGCCGGGCAAACACATCCAGCACCGTCGGATATCCCCGTATGAATTTCGCCCTGGAGCGGATGATCTGCCCAAGACAATCATGGACATTTTCATTGGTCAAATAAGGAGAGTTGACATACACGCAATTGTTGATCCGGTCCTGAATTTTTTTTTCAGTATTGCCGCGGGAATGCACACTCAGTTTGACATACCTATCCCCCAACCTGTACCCCATCCAATACCAGCCCCGCAAAAAGCAGGCGATTTTAAAGCCATAAGAATCTTTTGAGAGCGCATATCTCAAGGGTTCGCCGGTGGAACCGCTGGATGCCTTTGCAATCGTTTGAGCTGCCGGTATATTGCGGGCCGCTAACCGGTGGGGGAAATTTTGCCGAATTAGATCTTTGGTCAAGAATGGAATTTTGTGGAGATCCCGCTGCGAACGGATATCACCAGGCGTCAATTTACACCGCTTAAATAGATCATTATAGTAAGGCACATTGTCAAACGCGTGCCGGATCAGTTCCCGCAACCGTTCATCCTGATATTCCTCCAGATCCGCCCGCGACCACCACTGACTGTCAAACAAGAATTTGAGATCCCTGGCAATGGATCGTTTTAGCAGGACATCACTGGCAGGCAAGACCACTCGCTCGGAAACCCAATTGTATAATGACACGATTCCTCCCTTTTCTCTCCCTTACAAACCACAGCCGAATTCGAGAATTCTGGCGCAAATATCCCCCTGCGCCGCAATGGAAAATCGCTCGACGACAATATCACGGGCAAAAACAGCCATCTCGTCCCGGACGCCGGGTTCCGTCAACAATTGCAATGCATAACGACTGAAGGTATCGATATCCCGGAAATCATCCACAACCAACGCGTTTTTTTTATGAATTGCTACATCAGTCATATTTCCGACATTGGAAACAATTGGAACA
>JAHELQ010000360.1 GCA_024644125.1 Candidatus Aminicenantota bacterium
ATCAAAAACGACAGCGGGATGAAGCTCTGCCTCGAAGCCGGGTTCGTTTCCAGGGATGAAGCGAGCGACGATGACTGCGAAGAAAAATTCGAGATGATGACTCCTTCGCCCAATGATCTTGCCTACATTATCTACACGTCCGGGTCCACCGGAACCCCCAAAGGAGTGGCGGTCGAACACTACTCGATCTTCAATCGTTTGCAGTGGCTGCAACGGCGATATCCTCTCGGCCCCGGAGATGTGGTTTTGCAAAAAACCACGATTGTCTTCGATGTCTCGGTCGGGGAATTGCTGGGATGGATTTCTGGAGGCGCCGCCCTATGCATGCTTCCGCCTGGCGGCCACACAAACTTGCCACTTCTGACAGGGGAAATTTGTCGCAACAAGATCACAGCCATACATTTTGTTCCCTCGATGATGAAGGTGTTTCTGGATTATGTGGAAGAAATGAAGCTTGCCTGCCAACTACGATCCCTGCGGCAGGTGTGGTCGAGCGGCGAGTCATTGGCAAGCGATACAGCCCGGAGGTTCAAGCGGCTATTCGCGGGTATGGGTATCAAATACCTGAATCTCTATGGCCCAACAGAAACCACCGTTGAAGTGTCTTTTTTTGATACCGATTCAAATTACAGCGCAGCAGCGGTTCCAATTGGGCGGCCCATCGACAACACGGCCATCGTCGTCGTCAACCGGCATTTTTGTCTATGTCCAATTGGAGTTCCAGGCGAAATCCTCATCGGCGGAACGGCGGTGGCACGCGGTTATGTGAATCTCCCGGAGCTCACTGCGCAGCGGTTTGTCAAAGCCCCGATCCCTGGTTTTCCTGAAAATACATTTCTTAGCGGCGATCTCGGGCGGTTTTTACCAGACGGCACGATTGAATGCCTCGGCCGTATTGACCAACAATTAAAATTGCGGGGCTTTCGCATCGAACCCGCGGAAATTCGCAACCGCATACTACAATTCAACGGAGTCACCGATGCGGTGGTCATTCTCATGGGTGACCGAGGGGATCGACAGCTCTGCGCATACATCGTCGTCTCGACGCCAATTGATTCCGGTGAGCTCGTAGAATATCTCTCCCTTCATTTACCCGCATACATGGTTCCAGCGCACCTGATGACTATCGACACCATCCCTGTAACCTCAAATGGCAAATTGGATAGAAACGCTCTGCCTCGACCGTGCTTTGCAGAAAATGAAAAGGATTTTCAACCGGTGGAAGCTGTCGATGAAAAACTGCAATCAATTTGGGCGGAGGTACTGGGATTGGAGCCTTCACTCATCCATGCGAATTCCGACTTTTTCAAATTGGGGGGCCACTCACTGAAAGCCATGGTGTTGGCCAACCGGCTGAAGAGAGATTACGGTGTGGAGTTACTTCTTGTCGATATTTTCAAACATTCGCTCTTCCGGGCGCAGAGCGGGAAAATCGGAACTCTTCGATCTCAGGCTTCCATCCCGGTGGAGCCGCGGGAAAAGAGAGATTATTATCCGTTGTCCAGCGGCCAAAGGAGATTGTACATCGAGTGGCAAATGGACCGTGGTAGCGTGGCATACAATATGCCACTATTAGTCCCTATAGGAAATGCGCTGGAAGATGACGATGCCGAGCGGATTGTGAAGCGTTTGATTGGGCGCCATGAAAGTTTGCGCACCTATTTTGAAGAACGTGATGATGGACCGGTGCAACGGATTCAGGACGAACCTGTCTTCGCATTACGCCATTTGGGAGATGTGGCTCACGATGGCCAGGTGCAGCAGGTGTTGAACGGCTTTGTCCAACCCTTCGATCTGACCTCGGCGCCGTTGATTCGCTGCGGTTTTGTCTCCTGCGGCGACGGATTTGCGTTGCTGTTGGACATGCACCATATCGTTGGCGACGGCGCCTCCATCACGATCCTTGAACAAGAGTTCGCGGCATTGGCTCAGGATGAATACCTGCCGCCGCTGACGGTTCAATACAGGGATTATACACTCTGGCAGCGGGAGATGGATGATTCCGGTCTGAGCCGGCAGGAGTCCTTCTGGATGAAAACGCTAGCGGGAGACCTTCCGGTTTTGTGTCTGCCTGAAGACTTTCCTCGCCCTGAAATTCGCTGCTTCGAAGGCGGAATGATGGCCATGGGGTTGGAGCCACGAATTTCACATGCCTTGCGTGAGATTTGCCGCTCTCGTCGCGTGACGATGTTCATGATGGTGCAAGCGCTCTCGTCCATCCTGTTTTCGAAACTGGGTCGAGTCGATGATCTGGTGCTGGGAACAGTGGTTCGGGGGAGGAATCATCCTGATATTGAACGGGTGGTGGGCATGTTCGTCAATACCCTGCCTTTGCGATCTTTTCCCACCGGGGAAAAAACGTTTGGGCAATTCCTCGAAGAGGTAGGGCGGCTAACGTTGGCAGCCTTTGACAATCAGGATTATCCCTTTGAGTCGATGGTGGAAAAACTGGCTGGCCGCAGGGATACATCCCGGCATCCACTGTTCGATATCATGGTGGAACTTCACGAGGCCGCAGGAGATCAGGCCCCCCGGCAAATAAATGAGGCGGATACAGGCAATGCCCTGGAGAACCAGGCGGCGAAATTCGACATCACCCTTGTGGTCGTGGATGACGGCGAGATGCTTGAGATCGGCTGGAGTTACAACCGGTCACTATTCCGTCGAGAATCGATTCGACGCTTCCATGATTATTTCGAGCGTATCATCGAATTAATCATCGACAATCGTGCTATTCCCATCAACGCCATCGACGTTGCTCAGCGTGCGCTGGATATCGAATGCGCCGATGATTGGCCCGATGGAACGGAGCGGCGAATCGACTCCTGGTTCAGCGCCACTGCCGCCCAATTTCCAGAAAAAACAGCGGTCATCGCCCCGGACGGTCTGCGGAGGATCAATTACCGGGAACTGGATCACGCCTCGTCCCGCGTGGCCCTGGAACTTTTGAATCGCGGCCTCGGTCAACCGGCGATTGTCGCCTTGCTGATGGAAGCCTCGATCGAATTGGCAATCGCGCTATTTGGCGTAATGAAAGCGGGCGGCGCATTTTTGCCTCTGGACCCAGCGACTCCCGCGAATCGTCTGGAATATATTCTCAAAGATTCCGGCGTCCGGTATATGATTTCGCATGGCGCCATCGAAAAACCTTTGACATTCGAGGGCGAACTCATACTCATCGAAGCGGGAGATAATGAATGTGAGCAACAAATCATCGAAGGCTTCGCTACGCAAACCGAGGATCCGGCCTATATCATCTACACTTCCGGCACCTCCGGCCGGCCCAAAGGCGTTGTCGTCTCCCATGGCAATCTTTCTATCTACACTGCCTGGATCATCGGAGAAGCGGTTATCGGCCCGGATGACCGGAGCATGCTCCTCTCCTCCTATGCATTTGATCTAGGTTATACAGCGATCTTTTCTGCTCTTCTTAGCGGCGGATCCCTCATGATTCTTGATCGTGACAGGTACCTGTCCCCCGAACTGGTCGTGCGGTTCATCCAGATGGAGGGGATTACCTATCTCAAGACCACTCCCTCTCTTTTTTCCGCAATCCTGCGCAGCGGTTACTTCTCGGCATCCACCTGTTCCAGCCTTAGATTGGTGATTTTAGGGGGCGAACCTATCAATGTCGAAGATGTGGAGCACGCCCTCCAATTGTGCGGGCATATCGAGTTCATCAATCACTACGGCCCCACCGAAGCCACCATCGGTTGCATCTTTCACCGTATTGAACTCGGGGATTTTGAGGCATTCAAAGAGAGGCCGGTTATCGGGCGGCCGATACGAGGCATGAACGTGTGTATCGTGAATCGCGACCACTATCGAATTCTTCAAACCAACGGATCGATGGGGGAGCTGGCGGTTGCCGGAAGCGGTATTGCCACAGGCTATCTCAACCAACCGGAGCTGACCCTGCAACGGTTTCCAGTAGATGGACCTCTACAGGGCCGGCGCATGTACTTGACCGGTGATCTGGCCCTTCGCGGACCGAACGGCGCCATTCAATTGGCGGGCCGCATCGGTAACCAGGTAAAAATTCGCGGCTTCCGGGTGGAATTGGAAGAGATCGAAGCCCTTTTAAAGCGATGCGCGGGTGTGGTGGAAGCCGTAGTAGTGGCGCGGCAAACCGCCGGGGCCGGGCATGTGTTAATTGCCTACCTCGCTCCCGAAGATGGCATCGATACCAATGTTGTGCGCCGCCGGTTGGCCAAAGACCTGCCGGATTACATGATGCCCTCCGCGATGATTCTTCTCGATCGTCTTCCGTTGACCGCCAACAATAAAGTGGACCGGAAGGCGTTACCTGAACCGGAACTTGCAACCGGCGAACCCTGCAGCCGGCCGCGGGATGATTTCGAGCGGCGGCTCGCGGAGCTATGGGCCGGAATTCTAAAGAGAGACGCAACCGCCATTGGCGTCGAGCAGAACTTCTTCGATATCGGAGGCCAGTCTCTCAAGGCCACGATCCTGTCATCCCGGATCCACAAAGAATTCCATGTGCGCATGCCGCTCACGGCGATTTTTCGCTTCCCTACCATTCGGCAGATGGCAACGTATGTCAGGGATGCCGATACCCAACTCCACAAAGGGATCGCTCCGGTGGAAAAACGTGATTTTTATCCGTTGTCATCGGCTCAAACCCGCCTGTACATCCTCCAACAGATAAATCCCGGGACCACAGCATACAACCGTTTCCGCGCAGTGTTTTTAGAACACGCGGTGGATTTTGAACGCATCGAACGTGCCTTCGAGCGGTTGCTCCAGCGGCATGAATCGTTACGCACCGCTTTTCGCATGTTGGATGACCGGCCGGTCCAGCAAGTGCTCGACTGTGTGAACTTTTTTATCTCACGGAAGCAGGCGTCTAATCTGGATATTGTCAGCGAAACGTTCATCCGGCCCTTCGCCCTGCACGAGGCGCCTCTCCTCAGGGCAGAAATTGTAGCTTTGCCCGGCGACCGCACGGTGTTATTGGTGGATATGCATCATATCATCGCCGATGGAATCTCGCAAGATGTGATGGTGCGCGATTTTTTAGTTCTGTACGATGGCGGCGCGCCTGGCGATTTGCCTCTCCAATACCGGGATTTCGCCGTATGGCAAAACGATTCGGAATTCAAACGGCGTGTTCAAGCACAAGAAAATTACTGGTTGAAGCAATTGTCGTCGCCGTTACCCCTCCTGGATCTTCCCATTGATTTTCCCAGACCGCAAATACAACAATTCGACGGGAGTTCGGTTGTCCTCGATTTGGGACCGGTTATCACTCACCGGATTCGCGGTTTGCTGAAAGATGCGGACGTAACGTTATTTATGCTACTTTTGGCAGTCTACTATACCTGGCTCGCGAGACTGACGGGGCAAGATGACATCATCGCCGGGGTACCGGTGGCGGGTAGACCCCATCACGATCTTCAAGAGATTGTGGGGATGTTTGTCAATACTCTGGCGATGCGCGGTTTTCCTTCCGGCGAGGCTACTTTTTGGCAATTTTTAGGAGACACCCGGGTGCGGGTGCTGGAAGCGTTCGATAATCAGGATGTCCAATTTGAAGATCTGGTAGAACGTTTGGATGTACGTCGCGATGCCGGCCGCAATCCACTATTCGACGCCTCCTTCAATATTCTCAATTATCTTGAGATCACGACGAGAGATGCGAGAAACCATCGGGAAGATGGAGATATGCCCTATGAACACCGGGTGGCGAAGTTCGATCTCAATGCGACGGTAATCGAAGAGCAAGATAATCTGCAAATTTACTTCCAATATTGCACAAAATTATTTAAAGAGGCGACAATCCGCCGTTATGTTCTTTATTTCGAGCGCATCATCACATCCATTTTGGAGCGCCCTCAGAAAAAGCTCAAAG
>JAHELQ010000361.1 GCA_024644125.1 Candidatus Aminicenantota bacterium
TCTTTTCCCTCGACGAAGAATTCATCGACGAAGAATTCTGCTTGCCTGTCCCCAGTCTTTTCTCGAAGCCTTCATCGATTTTATTTCGAAGCCCGGTTCGGAAGTCCTGGTAGAATCAAAGATGCGATGCTGCGATGCCGCGGATGATCATCGAAGCCTTCATCGATATCGATAGCTTCTCGACAACGATTGCTACGAATGCTGCTTCGTCTGTCCCCAGATCCCCTCCCCAGATCCCCCTCCCAGATCCCCAGGTCTTGCAAAAAATGTCGAATCTCTTTTGTTAATTGCGTTTGTTTATTGGGATTTTAGACAAATTTTGGACGAAAGGTCTTGTAATTTATTGGAAAAAATATTACTATTTTATGGGTAACGTATCCCAATTGGAAACGAGGTGCCATAATGACAGATGTAAATTTTGTGGTCGAACAATTAAGAAGTTTGACCAGTAGCGCAGATGATCCCGATAACATTTTTTTCGAGGTGGTAAAGGAAATCGCCAGTTTTTATTGCGACGTATTTAACTTGAGACCGATCGAGGTTGCGATCTTTTTATGCAACGACGAGAAGACCATCCTCTCGTTTGCCCATCCCAATCATCTGGTGAACGCGGGCATGATCCCCGTCAGTTCCAGTGAAGCGATCGTATCCCAGATTTTCAGAACCCGCCGATCTTATATCGACAACAACTTCTCCCAGCAGAAGCACCTGTCGATATTTGAAATGGTACCAGTCCCCGGCGGCCAGAACGAACCGATCTGGAAAATGATGGGCACATTGATCACATTGATCGACGACAACATCGGAGTGATCGAGCTTTCCCGCAGGGGCACATCCATGGGCGAAGCAGGCAGGGATTTTACCACGGAAGATCTCGAATTTTTGAAGATGACCATGATCCAGTTGGCCCCGTTTATCAAACGTTGCATGCCTACGAATTTTAGAGGAAAATTGAGATGAGAGAACAGTTAAAAAAAATATTGTTGGAAAAAAGCGTCATCACCGGCAGAGAATTTACCCTATCATCAGGTAAAAAAAGCGACTTTTACGTGGACGCGCGGATCACCACTCTCGACCCGGCGGGCGCGTATTTTTGCGGAAAGATTTTTCTTGAAATGCTGAAAGATTACAAGGTCAATGCGATCGGCGGGTACTCCATCGGCGCGGACCCGATCGTATCTTCCATCGCGGTCTTGAGCTATCAGGAAGGTCAACCGATTCCGGCGTTCATCATTCGCAAAGAGGAAAAAACCCACGGCACCCGCAAAGCCATCGAAGGCAACTTCCCGGAAAACGCAGTGGTGGCCATATTCGACGATGTGGTAACATCCGGCGGTTCGATTCTCAAAGGGGCGAAACAAGTGGAAGCCCTGGGGGGAACCGTAGCTGTGATCATGTCGGTGATCGACCGCCAGGAAGGCGGCCGCGAAATCATCGAGGGCGCGGGTTATAGATTCCAATCCATTTTCACGAGAGAGGATTTACTCTAGCCCTATCCTGGTTCGCGCCGATCAGTTTTTCAATTCATTGATGGTGCCGATGACTTTTTCGTGAATGCAGGGCACCGAGGCCAGGATTCCTGAATTGTCGGCCAAAGTCTTACCAACGCTAAAATCCAATTTTTTACCGGAGATATCGGTCACGATTCCGCCAGCCTCTTCCACAATCAAGCTACCGGCCGCGTGGTCCCAGATTTTCTCCTTGTAATCGGGAGTTTTGGGATTGGGAATCCGCAGGTAGATCTCGGCCTTGCCGCCGGACACCATGCTGTATTTCACCTGGCTGTCCATTTGCACAGGATCCTGCCCGATGTTCAAGATTTTGGCGATCTGCAACTGCATATCCATATTGCTGTGGGCAGAGACGTAACTCTCCACAAACCTCATGTCCCGGGGATCCTGGATGGAAGAGATGGATATTTTCTCCGGGCGGCCGGTGCCGCTATCCAGAACGAACGACCCTTCGCTTGCGATGGCGTATACCAGGCAACCGGTGTGGTTGTCTTGCAATTCCAGATTGGGGCAACCGAGAATGCCCAGCTTGACCTGCCCGTCGCTGATGAGAGCCAGGGCGATGGCGAATTGCTCGCCCCGTAAGAAACCTTTGGTACCGTCGATGGGATCGAGGGTCCAGAATGTTCCGTCCGGCAGCTTGCCGCCCAGGTCGATCTTCTGGAACAGGTTGTCTTTGGAGAGAAATCCCTTCACTTCGTCATCCTGATTTATATAGTAATGAATTTTTTCCAGAACCGTCTTGTTTTTGCCCTCTTTGAGAGCAGTCGAATCCTCTTCGGCCACGATTGGGATTCCCGGGAATGTGCCGTCGAGATAATGGCAGATGATTGCCTGCGACAGAAAATCGGCGACGGTTACGGGGCTTTTATCCGCTTTGATGATGGCGTCGTCGGACGATAGATCCTTCTGGACCAATTTTGTCATACGCATGGCGGTTTTTACTGCGTGGATGCCTATTTTAAGTTCAGTTTCATACATATTTACCTCTTGGTGGTGGTCTTTCAATTATAGAAAGCTCCTGGAGTAATTTATATTATTCAATGATTGGGCATAGCTGTCAATGGGAAAACAAAAAAAATTAAAATTAAATTAAAGCGTCGAGACTTGATCAAAGCCGTTTTTTATATTACCCTGTCCAGGTGCAGAGATATGTACGTCTCTTTATTGCCTTGATTGTCGTGCTTGTGGGCGCGGTCCCTCAATATGCCGAAATTCCCTCCAATATAGAAATCGTTTTAGACGCCTCCTATACGATGAATGAGCGGACTGACAGCGGGAAAAAAAAGTTGGACGTCGCCAAAGAGGCGATCGCGCGCTTCCTGGACCGATTGGATGGGGAATGCAATGTCGCGTTGAGGGCGTACGGCCATATGGCGTTGCGGATTTTAAAAGATTGCACGGACAGCGAGCTGTTGGTCCCATTTGCCCCGGTGTCGCGTAACAAGGATGAGATCGACCGGATGCTGAAATCAGTATGCGCCAGAGGAGTGACGCCTCTTTCAGTTGTGTTGAGCGATGCCTCGGAAGATTTTTTCGGACGGGGCGATGACCGGAACGCGATCATCCTCATCGGGGACGGCGCGGAATCCTGTCAGGGAGATCCGTGCGGGATAGCGGCGGAATTGAGCGCCAATGACCGGAGCGTGATTGTCATGACGATAGGGTTCAGGCCTGGCGATCTGGCCGCCGAACAATTGTGGTGTGTCGCCGAGGCCACAGGGGGACGTTATTATGGGGCGCAGAACGAAACCGAACTGGAGGACGCCTTAAAGCGGACGATCATGGAGTTTGCCATTCCTTCTCCCAGGATTGCAGGCGAGGGGCAGCTCAGGATAAAAAACGCCGAAGCCGTTCCTGTCACAATTGCCGACGCGGTAACGGGAAAAATCCTGACGGTCGAAGCCGGGATGCATGGGATAACGAATGTGCCTTCCGGGATTTATACGGTTTCCATAGGGAATCTGGTCTGGAAAAGCGTCATGGTCTCCGCGGGCCGGGAGACTGTCCTGGCGCCGGGGCGGCTACATGTGGCCAACGCCTGGAAATATGGACACAGGGTGGCGGAATGGGAAAGCAAAAACCTTGTGGGCACCATTACACCTGAACATTCCGAACTGATCGTGTTGCCCGGGGACTACGAAGTGATGTTCGGCCTGGCCCATTGGCGTGTAAATGTACCCGCGGGCAAGTTGAAATCGATAAAACCCGGGGTTATCTCAGTAGAAAATGTGACCCAAAAAGGAGTCGAGCTCAGGGGCATACCCATGAACACTGTCATCGGAGGTTTGACGCGCCAGCAGAATTGGATGCCCCTACCGCCGGGCGAGTACTCGATATTTATCAAAGATCAGTGCTTCACCTTCTTCCTGAAAGAGGATCAACGCCTGCTCATAGATAAATAGTTTTTCCCCTTTCCATTGATTTTGTCGAAAAAGCGTTATATATTAGGAAAATATAGATGATTAAAAACAGGAGGAAAATCATATGCCAAAATCAAAAAAACTAATTCTTGCAAATCTCAAGGTGGACAGTTTTATCACAACACTCTCCAGTGATCAAGAGCAGGGCGTTAAAGGCGGGCTGACCGCAGATGCCTGCATTACCTTGCCGATCCGAACCTATTGCTTCGAAACGCAATGGCCGGATATGCCTTGTTAATCTAACTAGCTACCATTTTCAAAGCCACCGCCGGTTGAGAACAGGATTCCCGGAAAATCGGGGAAACTGGCTTGATTATTGTACCCGGAATGGGGTACCATTGATTCGTAGCAAATCATTTAGCGGATAGAGGAATATATGATGAAACGGATCAAAAAGTTTAGCAAATGTTTTGTCCTGGCGTTACTTACAGGGTTTACCCTGATCTCCGCCGGCGGCTGCGCCAAATCGTCAGAAGCTCCAGTAGGAAACTCATACGCGAAAGAAATCAAGGAATTCCGGGATCTCCGTCTTCAGAGGCTGAAGGCCAGGGACGGTTGGTTAAGTCTGGCGGGTCTATTCTGGTTGGAAGAGGGCGAGAACACCTTTGGGGGTTCCGAAGAAGCCGATTTCGTGTTGGAGAAGAAAAATTTGCCGCCGGTGATCGGAACCTTTATTTTGGGAGATGCATCTCTGCGCTTCAAAGCCGCCGAGGGAGTCTCGGTGACAGTCGAAGGAGGCGGGGAAATCAACGGCGAGATGCCGCTTCTGACGGACGAGACTGCGAAGCCGACACTCCTGTCGCATCAGTCATTGAGCTGGTTTATCATCAAACGGGGAGATAAACTGGGTGTCCGGGTTAGGGATGCGGAAAATCCCCGTATCGCTCAATTGACCAGCATCGACACCTTCCCCATCGAGAAAGAATGGCGCATCGAAGCGACATTCGAGAAATACCAATCGCCCCGTATGATCAAAACGCCGACGGCGATCGGCACCATCGACGAGCAACCTTCGCCGGGAGTGTTGGTGTTCACGGTGAAAGGGAACGAATTCAAATTGCACCCGATTGGCGGAGAGGGAGATTTATTTATCGTTTTCGGAGACGAGACAAACACTGTCGAGACCTATGGCGGCGGACGTTTTTTGACGGTGAAACAGCCGGATGTGAATGGTCGAACTTTTATCGATTTTAACCGGGCCATCAATCCGCCATGCATGTTTTCGCCCTACGCCACCTGCCCGTTACCGCCCGAAGAGAACATCCTTCCCTTCCAGGTACGAGCGGGCGAAAAAATGGTCAAAGGCCTGGGGCATTAGCTCCCGGCCGCTCCCTTACAGGAATTCCCGGTGCAGCCATAGTTTCATACTGCGCCGGTAGAGGAACACGATTCCCAACAAATTGATTAAAAAATAGGCGGCGAACCAGAGGGCGATCTCGCCGTAAGGGATGTCCCGGTGCCGGAAGACACTGTAGTAAAACACAAACACCGGACGGACGAAGTAAAACATACTGCCGGTAATATAGGCGAAACTCCAGAGCATATAGGATATACCGTGTTTGGTGACCAATAGGTGCTGCGGCGAAAGCGGCGCCGATCCCGTGATGGATAGCCCATAATACAGGGCGAGCACTGTCAGGAACAATACCGCCGGAAGCAAAAGCGCCACCCCGGTCACCCGCATGAAAGGATCCAGACGCAGCGCGATGTCGCCGGTGAAAAACAGGATGAAGCCGATGATGTACTGCGGGAAGAGATAGAACAACAACTTGAAACGGAAGAATTTCCTCTTGTCGAAGGGGGACGCCATCAGGTGCGATATCCCCGGTCCTTCCATGGGAATGGCGGTGAACACAAATCTGGATCCCAGGCCTACGACGATAAACGCCGCCATCCCCAGATTCAAGAACGCGATGAAGGTTTTGATGGATGGATGC
>JAHELQ010000016.1:0-4784 GCA_024644125.1 Candidatus Aminicenantota bacterium
ACGCAGTAATTTGTAAGCTTCGGAATTGGTGTTGCCGGAATTCATCATGTGAGCTTCCGCCAGGTAGCGGATGGCTTTATCGACGTCTTTCGATTGCATCAATTTGCCGATGTTGTAAGCTGTTTTCACATTACGGCGCGCATGATAGGATTTCTCCAGATATTCAACCGCTTTGTCATTGTTCTTGGCCTTACTGTACCAACTTGCCAGGACGCTCAGGTAGCGTGGATTCGGTTGTTCCGGCTCGATAATCTGTTCCATCGCTTTAATCGCCGCATCGACCTTATTCAATTTGTAAAGACGGTCTGCAAGGGTAACGATCATATTTGATGAGCGCCGGGACTGGTCATATTCTTTGTAGACTTCAATCGCTTTGTTCGCTGCTTCGGAGATGCGTTGTGGATCGTCTTTGTCGTCGTTGAACAAAATCTGGATCTGGATTCTTAGACCGGGGACAATATAATTTTTATCATACCGTGAAGAAGCCTGATCCTGGCCTTTCAGAGTTTTTGCCAACTGCACCAACTGGTCGGCATAATGAAGCGCTTTCTCTAAATCGGTTTTTGATACGTTGTATGAATTTGCCAGATACAGGTAAACGTTGAGTTTGTTGTCGTTTTCGAGATCTTCCTGTTTAAGGGCCAGCTCTCCATATTTTGTGGCTTCGTTGTATTTCTTGAGTTGATAAGAAATAACTGTCAGGTTGTAATACAGTACTTTCGAATTTTCATCCTGCGGGTACTTCTGTGCGTATTCCTCAAGCAGCGTGAACTTCTGTTCCATGTTGCTTTCAGCGGCAGCTTTTTTCCATAGATCCTGCTTTTCATCAGAGAATAGGGATATGGATGCCAGGATTAAGGTGATTAAAACAAAAACCGTCGTTCTTTTCATAAAACTTCCTCCAATCACGAAAAATTTGGCTTGACTATAGATTCAATTATAAAAAAAGTTTCATCTATTTGTCAAGCGACAATCCGAGATCCTGACAATTCAAGAATCAAGTGTTTGCTAAAAAAGTGTCAAACAATTATAATTTTACTCTGGAGGATATATGAATAAGTATGCACATACACTTTTCGCAATTTTATTTATCATCGTTTTTATATCGGCCGGCTATTCGTCCGAAGACGGTATCGCCGAGAAAGATGCATGCACCACCATCACCGTAGGGAAGACCGCTTCTATTGACGGGTCGGTGATGACGTCCCACACGTGCGATTCCCGTACCACACGGACATGGATAGATGTTGTCAAAAGAAAGAAACATAAACCCGGAAGTATGCGCAGCGTGTACGCGAAGACCGAACTCACCATCAGCTCGTACGATTTATCGAAGCGAGAGTTGAAGGGAGAAATTCCCGAACCTCCCATCACTTACCAGTATTTCAATTCCGCGTTGCCTTTTCTCAATGAAAACCAGGTTGGGATTGGAGAATCGACCTTCACTGGAAAAGAGATTATGCAGAGCGACGAAGGGTTCATCGATTACCGCGAATTGAACCGGATCATGGCGGAGCGCGCAACGTCCGCGCGACACGCGATTCAGGTGGCCGACGACGTGACGAAAGAATTCGGATTTATCTCCGGCGGTGAATGTTTTACCATCGCTGATCCAAAGGAGGTCTGGCACCTGGAAATCATCGGCCCCGGAAAAGGTAAAAAAGGAGCCGTCTGGGTAGCCCAGAGAGTACCGGATGACCACGTCTCCGTCAATGCCAACGCATCCCGCATTCGGCGGATCGACCTCTCGCAGCCGGAATATTTCCTGGCTTCGGAAAACTATCTTTCCCGCGCTGTTGAGCTGGGGCTTTATGATCCCAAGTCCGATGAACCATTCGAGTTCTGTTATGTCTATGGCAGCCGCCGGAGTATGGCCTCGCGTAGACGCGAGTGGCGAGTGTTCGATTTGCTCGCTCCATCATTGAATCTCGATCCAAATGGAGAAAATTTTCCGTTTTCAATCAAACCGGAAAAGAGAGTCGGTCCTCGAGACATCATGAGAATTTTTCGCGACACCTTCGAAGACACCCCTTTCGATATGACCAAATTTATGCTGGTTCCGGAAAAGGACAAAGACGGAAAGGACACAGGAAAATTTGTCAAAAGCCCTTATGCCAATCCGTTTATGGATTACGACATGATGCCTCTCCTTAAAGTCAATGGCGGTTGGAATGAACTGGGGGAACGGTGTATCGCCCGTTACTATTGCACGTATATAACGGTCGTCCAACTGCGGGATTGGTTGCCCAACGATATCGGCGGCCTTGTGTGGCTGGGGCTCGACAATCCCGCCATGGCGTCGTATGCTCCGCTGTATGCCGGTATCGAAGCGATGCCGGAATCATACAAGATGTGTGGGAGGCCGGGATTCAACCGCGCCAGCGCCTGGTGGGCGTTCAATCGAGTAGCGGATCTTTCGGCCCAGAAATGGGGGGATATGCGCGTCGATGTGGAAAAAGTATGGCGCGCGTTCGAAGAAGACGCCTTCGGTAAGCAAAAAGGGATTGAAGAGACCGCTCTGCTGCTTTACAAAAAAAATCCGGGAAAAGCCCGCAGATTTTTAACCGAATATAGCCTGAGATGGATGAACGATCTTGTCGCCGCTTATTGGAAATTGGGCGATGATCTCTGGAGTAAATATACAGGAAAATTCTAGCTTCTCAACCGATAGGGCGTCATGATTACACGGCGCCCTTTTCATTTATGCAATCTAATTCTGTCCATATGTTCGGCGCGGATCCGCTGCCATTCGATTTTAAACCACGGAGTGTATACCTCCGCCTTGTACTGGAGATCGCGCTTCAAAATGTCGATGGAGATGAACCTGCATTCCGCGATTTCTTCAGTATTTGGGACGATCGGGTCATCGGAAAATCCGATAAAGACAGAACATAATTCGTTTTCTGAGCCAATACTTCCAAATTGTGCTTGATATTGAAATGTGAATAAGTAATTGAGTTGGGTTGAAATGCCGATTTCTTCAACGATGCGGCGATTGGCGGCTTCTATCACAGTCTCACCCTTTCGAGGGTGACTGCACACGCTATTGGACCAAAAGCCTGGCCAGAGCAATTTTTCTGTACTCCTTTTTTGCAGCAAGAGTTCATCCTTCGAGTTGAATATAAAGATTGAGAATGCCCGGTGCATTATGCCGGTTCCTTCATGGCATTTCGCTTTCGCCTCATATCCCAACACCTGGTCTCTCTGGTCCACCACTATGAGCATGTCCTCTGAATGTTCGTTCGCTAAGTTCTTTTTTCCATCCATGGTGGTTCTATTGTAAAGCAATCGGGCCGGTAACGCAAGCTTTGGGCATCCCTGACTTTCTTTTTACGGGATGTGAAAAATTGTCGATTCCCGCGGCTTCCTTTTTGGCAGGATTTATCCAGAATTTCATTGATTTTTCCGGTATTGTATGATAATTTATAGATTAATTTTAGGTATGAACACGAATTGTTTTGACAAGGCAGGATTGGTGATGAATGGTCTTGTTGGAATGAACGCTTTCAAAGGTAGTTAATGTATCCGAACATTGCTTTGTTTTATTTATATCAACGCAAAAAAAATAGTGGAGAAGTGTCATGAAAAAAACTAAACTCAATCGCGCACATTATACTCTCAATGGCAAAATGGTCGATTTCGCCGGCTGGGATCTCCCGGTTCAGTACAGTGGCTTGAACGCCGAGCATATAGCTGTCAGAACCACCGGCGGGATATTTGATGTCAGCCATATGGGAGAGATTTTTTTCAGGGGAAAAGAGGCGTTGGCCGCGGTGCAGCATATCACATCCAATAACGCCGCGAAGCTTTCCCCCGGAAAGATACAGTATTCAGCTCTTCTCACCGACAAAGGATGCTTTGTCGATGACCTTCTGGTTCATATGTTTGATGAAAATACATTTTTGCTGGTGGTAAACGCTGCAAACCTGGACAAAGATTTTGCCTACATGAAAGAAAAGGCGGGGCACTTTGATGTTGGCATCAAGAACGAAAGCGACGAATTTTCGCAAATTGCCATTCAGGGGCCCAATGCCGAAAAGCTCCTGGCGCAATTTACGGATGAGGACCTCGAGGTGATCAAGTATTATCAGTTTGTCAGCGGCAAGGTGATGGGGCATGATATGATTATCTCCAGGACCGGTTACACCGGCGAGGACGGCTTCGAGGTCTATTTTAAATCCGATGAAGATACGGCTGTGCAGGTGATGTTGGATTTTGCTGAAAAGGGCAAAGAATACAATATCATTCCCTGCGGTCTCGGTGCCCGTGATACTCTGAGGCTGGAAGCGAGTATGGCGTTGTATGGAAATGATATTGACGATTCTCATACAGTGCTCGAAGCCGATCTAGGCTGGATTCTGAAGTTGAAAAAAGGCGATTTTATCGGAAAAGACGTTTTGTCAAGACAAAAAGATGAAGGGATCTCCCGCAAGTTGGTGGGATTCGAATTGTTGGACCGGGGTATCGCCCGCCATGGTTATCCGGTATTTGTCGATGGGGAAGAGTATGGATCCGTTACCAGCGGTACGTATGCGCCCTATTTAAAAAAATCCATCGGTATGACGTATTTACCGATTGAAAAAGCGGTTATTGGAACGGAATTCCAGATTGGAATCCGTAATAAATCGGTTTCCGCAATAGTTGTGGAAACTCCTTTTTATAAAAGAACTAAGTAAATAGCAGGAGGAAAAAATGAATTTAAAGGGTTTCAGGTTTACAAAAGAGCATGAATGGGTAAAGGTAGAAGGAGATATCGCAACAATGGGAATCACGGACTACGCCCA
>JAHELQ010000016.1:4794-22658 GCA_024644125.1 Candidatus Aminicenantota bacterium
GCATGAATTAGGTGATGTTGTATACGTCGAGTTACCCACCATCGGGGATTCCTTTGCCAAAGGCGATGCTATTGGAAATATAGAATCTGTAAAAGCGGTCAGCGATGTGTACGCACCCGTTTCCGGAGAAATCGTGGAGAGCAATGAAAATCTCGAAGACGCGCCGGAGAGCATCAATCAAGATCCTTACGGAGATGGTTGGATCGTGAAGATCAAATTGGACGACGTTTCAGAAATAGAAGAATTGATGAATGATGTGGATTATCAGAAGATGCTTGACGCGGAGTCATGATGAAATACCTTCCGTTAACCGATAACGAACGCAAAGAGATGCTTGAATCTCTTGGGGTATCGGATATCAAGGAGTTGTTTTCCGATATTCCGCAGAGCAAATCCTACTACTCCCTGGATGAACTGCCTCCTGCTCTCCCTGAAGAGAGGTTGATCGATGTGTTCAAGAAATATGCAGTGAAAAATAAATACCAGGAATACCTGGCTTTTTTGGGTGGCGGCGCATACAATCATTTTGTGCCGGAGGTTGTCAACGCCCTGAGCGGAAAAGGAGAATTACTGACTCCTTATACTCCGTACCAGCCTGAGGTGAGTCAGGGAAGTCTGCAGGCGATGTTCGAGTATCAGACCATGATGACAATGCTCACCGGGCTGGATGTATCCAATTCTTCCCTTTACGATGGTGGAACCGCCGCCGCCGAAGGAGTTCTCCTGGCGGTGCGGAAGTCCAAAAAAAACAAGATACTCGTGGCAGGCAGCCTTCACCCGGAATATATCGAGATCATCAATACATATATTCAGAACCTGGGAATCGAGGCTCAAATTGTGGGTTTCGACAAAGAAACCGGTAAACTCGATCTGGATGAATTGACAGAAAAATTAAGCGGCGACGTTGCCGGTTGTATCTTCCAATCCCCCAATTTTCTAGGTGTTGTGGAAGAAACGAAGGAAATCTCGGAAATCATCCATTCAGAAAAAGGCTACTCCATCCAGGTAATCGCCGAAGCGATGTCGTTGGCAATGCTTACTCCCCCGGGAGAATGCGGCGTCGATATCGCTGTGGGAGAGGCGCAGAGTTTTGGACTTCCCCTCGGTTTCGGCGGTCCCTATCTGGGGTTCATGGTGGTGAAAAAAGATTTTATTCGCCAGATGCCCGGCAGGCTTGTCGGCCAGACAGTTGATCAAAAAGGGCGCAGGGGCTATGTGTTGACCCTCTCGACCAGAGAGCAACATATCAAGCGGGAAAAAGCCACTTCCAATATTTGTACCAACCAGGCCTGGTGCGCGATGAGAGCTGGAATTTACCTCGCCACCATGGGCAAGAAGGGACTGAGGGATATATCCAAAGCCAATCATCTGGGAGCCGCTTATTTTGTCAAGGAAGTTGAGAAATTCGATCATGTGGCGGTCAAATACAAAAAGAATTTCTACAATGAAGTGGTTCTACAGATCACGAATATGCCGGTAGACGATTTTCTAGGAAAGCTCGAAGGCAAAGGCATTTTGTGCGGCATCCCTTTGCATTGGTTTTATAAAGAGTTTGAAAATTGTATCCTGGTCAATTTTACCGAACTTCACAAAAAAGAAGATATCGATAAACTGGTCAAAGTTATCGGAGAGTTAAAATGAATAGTTTACCGGAACTGATTTTTAATATAAGCCGCGAAGGTAAAATAGGTTATTCTTTTTCGGAATGTGAATTTCCCGAAGATCTGGCGGTTGTAGACAACGATAAAAAAAGAAATGACATTCCGGACTTCCCTCAAGTATCGGAGGTCGAAGTTGTGCGTCATTACACCAATCTTTCGCATCTCAACCATTCCGTGGATTCCGGCTTTTATCCTCTGGGTTCCTGTACGATGAAGTACAACCCGAAGGTAAACGAAAGAGTGGCGAGTTTCGAAGGACTTCAAGCCCATCCCTATTCGCCTCATAACCTGGTCCAGGGAAACCTCGAGATTATAACCACATTGGAAGATTGGTTGATTAAAATTACCGGGATGAAAGCGTTCACGCTCGCCCCGGCAGCCGGTGCTCATGGCGAATTGACCGGAATGATGGTAATTCGTAGGTACCTCGAGGCGCATGGGAATGCCCGTAAGGTAGTCTTGATTCCTGACTCGGCCCATGGTACCAATCCTTCCTCTGCCCACTTCGCAGGATATGAAGTCAAGGAAATTCCATCCAATAGCGATGGGATCATTGATACTGACACATTGAAAGAGTATTTGAATGAAGATGTGGCCGCTTTGATGATGACCAATCCCAATACGTTGGGTATTTTTGAAAAAAATATTGTAGAAATAGCGGCAGCGCTTCACGAGAACGGTTCGTTGCTCTATATGGACGGCGCCAATATGAATGCGTTTATGGGAGTTGTAAAACCCGGCGATCTGGGTGTCGATGTGATTCATTTGAACCTCCATAAAACATTTGCAACACCTCATGGCGGCGGCGGTCCCGGATCAGGCCCAATCGGCGTCTCAGAAAATATCGTAGAATTTTTGCCGGTACCTTTGGTTCACAAATCAGGAAACGGTTTTGTAGTCGATTATTTTACCGAAGGGGGTATCGGTCGAGTCAAAAATTTCTATGGGCAATTTCTGGTGATGGTGCGGGCGTTGGCCTATTTGATGACATTGGGACGGGAAAACATACGGAAAGTCGCGGAAGACGCGGTTCTGAACGCGAATTATATTCGCAAGAATCTTGAAGGTCTTTTGGATCTTCCATATTCCGCGAAAACCCTCCACGAGGTAATCTTCTCCGACAAAGACCTCCCGGTAAAAACGCTGGATATCGCCAAACGTTTGTTGGATTATGGGATTCATCCCTTCACCATCTATTTCCCATTGATCGTACATGGCGCCATGATGATCGAACCAACAGAAACAGAAAGTAAAGAAACCCTTGATGTTTTTATCGACACGATGAAAAAAATACTTGAAGAAGCCAGGGAAAAACCGGAATTTGTCCAGGGTGCTCCCTACAATACCCCAGTTTCCCGGCTAGATGAAGTGCAGGCAGCCAGGAATCCCACGCTGAAGTGGGAAAAGGAGAACGTTTGAATTGAGTGTACAGGATATCATATTAAAATTACAAGAATTCTGGGCCATGAATGGTTGTTATATAGCCTCCGGTTACGATACAGAGGTGGGAGCGGGAACCATGACCCCGGATACTTTTTTCAGGGTGTTGGGTAAAAAACCCTGGAAAATCGCTTATTGGCAACCCTCCCGCAGGCCTGACGACGGGAGATATGCCGAAAATCCTAATAGAGTTCAAAAGCATAACCAATTTCAGGTGATACTGAAGCCGGTTCCAAAAGACGGGCAGAAGATGTACCTCTACAGTCTTCAGCATTTGGGAGTGGATATTCGCAATCATGATATAAAGTTTGACGAGGATAATTGGGCATCCCCATCGTTGGGAGCCTGGGGAGTCGGCTGGCAAGTGATGTGTGATGGTCTTGAGATAACCCAATTCACTTATTTTCAGCAAGCAGGGGGAATTGAGTTGAATCCCAATTCCCTGGAGATTACTTACGGAGTCGAGCGCCTGGCGATTTTCCTGGATTCCAGGAATGACATATACGATTTAAAATGGGGGCCTGAAACGACATATGGTGAGCTGAGGCGGGAAGAAGAGCGGCAGTTTTCTGTTTATAATTTTGAAAAAGCCGACATCGAATTCCTGCGGAACGCGCTCACCCTTTATCAAAATGAAGCGCAGAATCTGATCGATGCGAATCTCTACTTGCCGGCTTATGACTACCTACTCAAATGCTCTCATGCTTTTAATTTGTTGGATGCCCGCAAAGCCATTTCCGTGGCGGAACGAACCAATCTCATGGCTATGATGAGGAATATATCGTCGGAAATTGCGAAGAAATATATTGAACACACTGAGGGAGCATAAAATGGCAGATTTTTTATTCGAACTCGGCATCGAAGAGGTTCCGGTATCCGAAATATCTGGAATAAAGAAGCAGTTACTGGAAAAATTCAGAACAAAATTGCTGGAAAATAGGGTCAAATTCCAGGGCATCGAGGCATACGCCACGAACAAAAGATTTATGCTTTATATCGCAAAAATCGCTTCTAAAGCGGAAGATAAAGAGGAAGAGATCATGGGGCCCGCGAAGCGGATCTCGATTGATGAACATGGGAAACCAACCATTGCTTTGCAAAAATTCATGGAATCCCATGGAGTTATGACTGCCGATATCATTGAAGTGGAGACTCCAAAGGGTCTATATATGGCCATCAATAAATTCATCCCCGGGCAGGCGACGGATTCGGTTCTACGGGGAATTCTTCCCCGGATATTAGAGGAATTGGCGTTTGCCAAGAGTATGATGTGGAATAAATCCAGGGTACCGTTTGTGAGACCGATTCGCAATCTTCTGGCCTTGTTCAACAATCGTCTGGTGGAATTTGAATTCGCTGGGGTCAAATCATCAAAAAAAATTAGCGGCCATGGGCTTCTTTCTGATGACGGCATTGAAATCGGTTCATACCGAGAATATATCGAACGGTTGCAAAAGAATTTCGTGATTGTACGTGAAGACGAACGAAAAGAGAAAATCCTCCAGGAGATTAAAGATATCGAAGATGAATTCGAGGCCGTAGTCCACCTGGAACCAGATATGCTGAACTACTATGTGTATAATAACGAATATCCAGTGGTGTTCTCCGGGGAATTCGACGAACAGTACCTGGAACTGCCCCACGAGATTATCTCGACGTTCATGATCAATGAAAAAAAGTTGAATCCGGTGTTTTCCCGGAAGAACGAGATGCTCAATGTTTTTGTAGGCGTGTCCAATATTCCCGATGAGAATCGTTTCGTGGCGGATGGAAACGAACGGGTCATCAAGGCTACATTCGAAGATGCGAAGTTTTTTTGGGATAATGACCGCAAAGACGATTTTATCGCACTGCGGGACGATTTAAAAAATGTCATGTTCCAGAAAAACCTGGGTACTTTTTTCGACAAAACAGAACGTTTATCTTTCCTGATCGACGTCATCGTAAACAATACAGGACACAAGCATCTTTCCGAAAAGCTCAAAAAGGCCTCTCTTCTCTGCAAGAATGATCTTTTGACCCGCATGGTCAGGGAATTCCCATCATTGCAGGGGATCATGGGCGGTCTCTATCTGAAGGAAACCGGTGTGGACAGTCTTGTTTGGGAGTCTATCTATGGGCATTACGAGCCCAGGGGATATACAGACAAGAAGTTGGAGCATCTTGGAGCCGGAATATTGTCTATTGCAGATAAAATAGACAATCTAGCGGCCTTCATTTCAAGAGGGACAAAAATTTCCAGCTCAAAGGACCCTTTCGGAATTCGCCGGGATTGCAATGCTATCATAAAGATCATCCTTGAATTCAAGTTGGATTTTGACATTACACAACTCATCGTCGCAGCCGCGGATATTTTTGCCGAGGACAGTGATACGAAAAAAGATATGGAGCAGAAGATTCAAGAACTATTCTTAGGGCGAATTGAAAATGTCCTCAAGGATACTTTCAAGATTCGTTATGATATCGTCAATGCGATCCTGGGTAAAAATCATACCAGGGTATACCGGACCTTTCTCAGAGGAACCGATATGCAGACGATGGAGAATTCGGAACCGATTCAACACCTGGTGATGATTCACAAGCGGCTCCGTAATATTATCAAGGATTGTCCTGCCTATGAATTTTCGAAGGATTTATTGAGCGTGGAAGCTGAAAAATTTCTGGATGAGATTTTTGAAGAATCCAGAAGTAAGATAGTATCTATGATCGAAGAAAAAAAGTATGTGCTGGCCTGTTCAGAGATTATGGAAATGAAGCCTGTAATCGACAAATTCTTCAACGATGTTCTGGTGATGGATAAAGATGAGAAAATCAAACGGAACAGGATTGCGTTGTTGCAGAAAATTGACAATCTGTTGTCCGAAATTGCCGATTTTTCGTTAATACAGGAATAGTAATTAAAGAATTTTTTCTAATAGGGAGCAGCGGGAAACTATTCCCGCTTTCCCCTTAAAGTCAATGGTGGGGGAATTTAATTGAAGGCAAAATCACTCTTCGAATGTGTCGAATGTGGGTTCCAAAATCCTAAATATTTTGGTCGTTGCCCCCAATGCAACAATTGGAATTCAATGATTGAAACTTCTGAAGATCACTCGCCCTCTGAACGTCCCGGAGTGAAAGCGGTTAAGCTTCAGGAAATAGGAGATTTGAATCTGGAAAGGGCCAAAACCAACCTTGAGGAATTCGACCGGGTGCTGGGAGGGGGGATTGTGCCTGACTCTATTATCCTGATCGGCGGTGAACCGGGCGTTGGGAAATCTACTTTGCTGCTGGAAATCTCAGGTATTCTTTCCCGGCAAAAAAAAAGTGTCTTGTATTTTTCCGGGGAGGAATCGGCGGGTCAGATCAAGACCAGAGCTGATCGTCTGGGAGTGGATACGGACTATGTCTTTTTATTGAATATGGGTAATCTAGAGGACCTCAAGGCGGCTGTTGAGGAGATCAAGCCCTCGTTTCTGATAATTGACTCAATTCAAACCATACATTCGGGGAAAAGTTCGATGATGTCCGGTTCGATTTCCGCCTTGCGTTATGTTACGTCTCAGATCATTGAATTTGCAAAAGGTAATCATATCACAGTATTTATCATCGGGCACATAACAAAGGAGGGGCAACTTGCGGGCCCCAAAACTCTGGAACATATGGTGGACGCGGTTCTCTATTTTCAAGGGGAATTGAAAACCGATCTGCGAATTTTGCGGGCTGAAAAAAATCGCTTCGGCCCCGTAAATGAGCTTGGAATATTCCAGATGACGGCGCGTGGACTTGAATCGGTGCAGGATCCTTCGGCTGTGTTTTTGCAGCCCAGGAAAAATGCCGATTCCGGTATCGCGACATTCCCGACGATTAGCGGATTGAGAGCTATTTTGATTGAAATTCAAGCACTGGTGGCTGAGAGTCCTTTTACCGGGAATCCCCGCCGGATTTCGGTTGGATTCGACCAATACCGCATGTCCATGTTGATCTCGATTGTCGAAAAAAAATTGAAACTTCCTTTTTACAAATCCGACGTATTCCTGAATATCACGGGCGGTTTCACAATCAAGGAGACCGCGGCTGATTTGGCAATCATTACCGCATTAATTAGTAGTTACAAGAATTTCACTGTTCCTCACGATACAATTATCATCGGGGAGGTGGGGCTCACTGGCGAAGTGAGACCGGTATCTTTTATCGAGAATCGTATCAAAGAGGCCATGCGTCAGGGATTCAAGCGATTTATCGTACCTGAGGCCCAGTCGGATATCAAACATCTAAAAGATATCGCCATTTCTCCTGTGGGTAATATTTATGATTTGTATAGCCAGATCAAACAGACGGGCGCGTCAAAATAAGAATATTCCAATAATTAAAGAAAGATAAAATAACCAAAAAATGAACTTGAACCTGGAAAATCTAAAAGTCCAGAGTTTCACGTCATCTGCTATTTTGATTCTCCCGGAGGGCAGGATCTGGCGATACGAAATCCGAGATAACCGTCCACATAAGCCGGTCCGCTGCCGTCGCGAACTGCGGACCTGCATACATGGGCAACATTAAACCAACTTCCCCCTCTGACAACACGAAAGGAACCGGAGGCGGGACCAGAGGGATTGATGGCCGGTTCGGCTGGATAGTCGTCAAACCAATCCCAAACCCACTCCCACACATTACCGATCATATCAAAAAGACCAAATTCGTTTGGAACTTTTTGCCCGACGCCATGTGGGGTACCCTTTGAATTGGCTTCGTACCAACCGATATCATCCAATTTCCCATAACGGTCTTCTTCCGATCCGGCCCGGCACGCATATTCCCATTCCGCTTCTGTCGGTAACCGGAACCCTATGGCGTTGCGGTCCCATGTCACCAGGTCCCCTTCAATATTGTAAACCGGTTTTAATCCGGTCTTTTCAGATAGGCGATTGCAAAAAAGAATGGCGTCAAACCAGGAAACGCTTTCAACCGGCTGGTCCACGCCGCTGAAGCGGCTGGGATTTTTACCCATTACCTGCTGGTAAAGAGATTGGGTCACAGGGTACATGTCGAGTAAATAACTTTCTAGAGTGACATTGAATTGACTGGACTCCCAATCTCCCATCAAAAAATTGCCATCCTTGATTCGTTTCATCCGACCTTCGGTGATGTGTTTAAGCGAAGCGTCCACATTTTCTGTCAGAGTAGGTGCGGAAAAATTTGCAGGGACGACCAAAGCCAGAAGCCGGACATATTGCTCGACATCTTCTCTATTCTTGAATCCCTGATCCTCTATGCTGGAATTTTCGTGGCTTCGTTTCCCCTTTTTTAGTATCGAAGAAATTTTTGATAAATAAGGTTCTTCGAGCCAGCGGTCAATCTCCTGGATCTTGGTTTTTTTCTCCCCTCTTAATTGTTTTTGGGTGGAATTGTCTTCATCCAACATCCAGATGATATTTTGCAGGTGAAGCAAGTGGTGTGGGTGATGGCACAATTGGCTATAAAGTTCGGGAAATTGAAAGGCGATGAGGGAAATTTTGATCGTCAGTTCGAGCCTCATTATTTCCATGTTCATCTGGTGGCTATGTTTTGCGACCCAATTGCAAAATGTCACTGCGTTGAAAAAACGTTTTATTTGTCTGGGATTATGCTCCAATACCGCCAGGATTGTATCCAGGAATTGGTGATATTGAGGGGATGTTTTTAGCAGCCTGTTTGCCACGTAATCGCGAAACAATTTCGCTTCAATTGCAGGGAGGTTGATGGAGAACTGGATGAGTTTTTCGAGATACTCCTGTTCCATGAAGGTTTTGGTCGGAGTGGAATGATAGAGGTCGCGGTAACGTAAATGAATCGCCTGCTTGAAAGAATCCCGCGACATACTTACGACGAACGTAAAACCGTATATATCTAGAAATATCCTTAGATTTTCAAGCAATTCCAGAGCTGCTAGCGGAGGGCACCGGTCAAGATCGTCGATAAAAACCACCACCCTGGCATTTAATTCCACTGCAGCCGGTCCTAATGCTTCAATTTGGTTATGGTAATCTGTTGGAGATTTTTGTGCCAATTCCCATTTTGTTCCCAAAGGAGTTCCGGGAGTGTGCATGAACCGGGACATCGAGGTGGTGAGATCCCTGATTTTTGAAGAGAAAGTCTTGATCCGAGTGGAGAGTCCGGTAATTATGTTTTTTTCTTTATTCGATCCTTCAAGATAATCATCGAATGTTGCAAGTAACGTATTCAGCAACGGGGCAATGAAGTGGGGTTCGCCACTATAGAGCCAGGGATTGAACCAAACCGTCAGTATTGCTGCATCGGTGGTTTTATACTGCTGATCAAAGGATTTTTGGATTTGTTTTAAGAGGCTGGTTTTCCCTTGCCCCCATTCACCAAATATACCGATTGAAAATGACCCTCTTGAACGGATCGAGTTAATCAACTGGCGGATGGCTTCGCCAAAGGTTTGGTATCCGATCAAGTCTTCTTCGATCCAGTCGTCCGGGATAATAATCATTGCGTCATTCCGGTCTTTAAATGGTTTCTCTTTGTTCCCGGCAGCGTTCATTTTAGTCTCCGTATTGTGATTGTCGTATTTTTTTTATACTATATTTTATTGGTATCTAGAAGTTTATTCAATATTTCTTCGAAAAATAATGAATAAAAAATTTCGGAAGGTTCGTTTTAGTATTTCGAAATTAACTGTATGCGTTCGCTTAATTCCTTTATAATCTTTCTACCTACGGCTTTGTTGTCTTTATTCATTATCATGAGAAGGTAGGTTCTTTGGTTCCATTCGATTTTTGCGAAATAAATCGCGACACCTTTTAGATCTCGGATGATCTGACTCAAAATTTTTTTATTTTGGGTGAGTGAAACGACACAGATGGTCCGTTGAATGTCCCGCAGTGTTTTATGGTTGAAGATTACCTTATTCGGGGCTATCTTTATGGCTTTGTCAACCGATTTGGAACACAGTTTTATTACTTCGCATAACAGGTTGAACGGCATCTCGATGCGGTATAATTCGTCAAAGTTAAAAAATATATCGCGGATCAATGACGAATTAATGGAGTTTAATTTGTCCTGTAGTTCGCTGAGTATACGGATATCAATTTCACGGAAGCCCTGGTCGAAGTCCCTGACTTTTCCATATACTTTGCTGGTAAGGGATCTGAGGGCGTCAAAAATTTCTGCGATGGTCGCGAATTCAGTCAAATTTATGTTTAATTTTAAAATGTTGATCTCGATTTGATCTGAATAAATTTTCGGTGGAATCAGCGAATTGATTTCGATTCCCGGGACTTTTTCCAATTCTCCAATCAAACGGTAGAGACGTCTGGGGCCGGCCTTATAACTTACAATGAACAATTTGATATCCAATGAAAAGTCGGTGCGTTTATCGGCGTTTATATAAACCTGGGATAAATTGGTTCTTTTCAGTTCTGTTTTGAGAAATGGGATAACTGCCCTGGCAAAATGCTCGAAGCCGCCGATGGTTTTGTATTGGTTGAATTTTTTGCTGGCGGAAGTCATAATTAACTTCTCCAGTGATTTTTCTATGGATTCGATGGTTTGCGGCTTGAGAGGTTCACCGTATCTATCGACTATTTCGATTCGATAGACCAATATTCCGTCATTGCTTACAAAACTTTTATGGTGCTTGATGATGTGGGCTGGAACGAGATAGTTCAGTGTTTTCAAGAAATCGTCAATCGAGATTAATCTCTCTTTGCAAGCGAATGTGATCCCTGTCAATTTTTCGTATTTTGTAGTGATATTACTGATTTTAATAATTTCTTCCGAATAGCCAGTCCGGATAATTGTCTGGAATTTGTAATTATCGATAATTAATTTTGCCAGGTCGCTTATGTTACGATCCTCAAGGTAATCGCGTGATCTGGAGGAGATGAATTTCAGAGCTTCTCCGTCTTCCCCGGATATTTTGCTCAAATCCTCTCCATCGTAGCTGGAGGCGATTTTTTTTACGACGTCGGTGTATATTTCGAATTTGACGGTTTCATCTTCCAACAAAAGTGATTTCCCGCGTGTTCCGATTGACGCTTCCTTGATCTTCGCCATCATCGCTTTTTTATTCTCCAGGAAATCGTTATATTCGAGTTGGCTGTTTAGTTTGAAGGCGAGGAGCACCATTCCGATAGTCTTGTCCTTGCACTCCAAAGTGAATCCTTTTATAAATAGGACGTTTTGTGAGTGATGATGAACGATGCCCAGGATTGAATTTGACATGCCCGGCCAGTCCTCGGCTAGAGCTCCCACAACGACTGTAATTGGAAGTCCTTTATTTCCGAGCTCTTCCATAAGTATGACTTCTTTTTTTTTGGAATTTTCGTAGATATTCAATAGCTGGACCAATAGAGCCCGCTGATGTAATAAAGGAAACACTTCTTGTGATTTGATGATTTGGTTGAGGTTGGCGTAAATATTTTTATCCGTAATTTTGATGTTCTTGCTTTTCAAGATTTTTTTCAAATCATCTAATTGTGTTTTCCTTGAATACTCAGCCATAATCTTTATATTTTATCCCATCACGCCTATAAAATCAATTAAAAATTGAAATCCTACGCATGGTCATATGTAGAATTGTCAGGTTTAATCGTCAGATTTTCAATAGCCTTTACTGAATGGGTTTTCGTAGTGTGAGTGATTTTTTCAAAAAACATAAAAAATCACATTATTTATAGAAAAAATAGCTAAAAAGCAGATTGTGACTTGACTTTTAGAGGGTTATAACTTAAAATCATGCCAGGGAGGACATAATGAATAAGACTGAGTTAGTAAAAGCAATTGCTGAGAAAGCAAATCTGAAGGTTTCGGAAACTGAAAAATTGGTTAACGCCTTCATCGAAACAGTGTCTGATGAGTTGAAAAACAAAGGCAAAGTCACTCTAGTCGGCTTTGGCACCTTTGCAGTCTCTCACAGAAAAGAGAGAACCGGTGTTAATCCCAAAACCGGTCAGAAGCTTACTATCAAATCAAAGGATGTCCCGGTATTCAAACCCGGAAAAGCCTTAAAAGAAAAAGTTAAATAATTATACTGTCAGTTAATTATTAATAGTGTTATTAGCTATGGGTGGGAGGTCGGGATAATTAAGGTAAAACCCTTCATTTTTGAAAAAAAAAGAAGGGTTTAATCAAGACAGGGATTTTCAGAATATTATTTACGAATTTCCAGTATATGGCGGATCAAAGCATTGGTCGACATGTCGTTTTCCACAGGTAGGCCGTCCACTCTCATCAAATGAGGGAGGATTTTGTCCGCCATCTGCTTTCCCAACTCCACCCCCCATTGATCAAATGAGTAGATGTCCCAGATGATTCCCTGTACAAAAATTTTGTGCTCGTATAGGGCGATGAGTTGGCCGAGGGAATAGGGAGTGAGTTTGTCCAGCAGGAGGCAATTGGAAGGTTTGTTTCCGGCAAATGTCCGGTGTTGTGCCAACGGTTCCGGGATATTTTCCTCGATTACTTCCTGTTTGGTTTTTCCGAATGCCAGCGCCTGGGTTTGTGCCAACAAATTGGACAATAGCATGGAGTGGTGATCCCCAAGCGGATTCAACGGGTTTATGAAACCGATGAAATCGCACGGTACGAGTTGGGTCCCTTGATGCAAAAGCTGAAAGAACGCGTGCTGGGCATTTGTTCCCGTACCTCCCCAGATAACGGGACCTGTGGCGTAGTCAACCAGGTTTCCCTCTTTATCCACCCGCTTGCCGTTGGATTCCATGTCGGCTTGCTGCAGGTAGTTGAGAAATTGGTCGAGATATTGAGCATATGGGATGACGGCATGTGATTGCGTATGGAAAAAGTTGATGTACCATATTCCCAGAAGAGCCATGATAACCGGAATATTCCGGTTTAATTCCTCATACCGGAAATGATTGTCAACAGCGTGAAAACCTTCCAGTAACTGCATGAAAGCATCGCCGCCAATGGCGATCATGATCGATAGACCCACCGCGGATGTAAGAGAATACCTTCCGCCAACCCAGTCCCACATGTTCAGAATGTTTGATGTCGAGATCCCAAACTCAACAGCGGCTTTTTTGTTGGCGGAAATTCCAAGAAAATGGAACATGATCGCCGCGTGATCCTTGAAGCGTTCAAGAATCCATGACTTTGCCGATGTCGCGTTCGCGATTGTTTCCTGGGTGGTAAAGGTTTTTGATACCACAATAAATAGAGTTTCTTCAGGATCCAGGTGGCGAAGCGTTTCCGATAGATGAGCGCCGTCCACATTCGAAACCATCGAGATTGACAGTTCCGGGTGTGTGTAAACCCGCAATGCCTCAATGACCATTCGCGGTCCTAGATCTGAGCCTCCAATGCCAATATTGACGACATTTTTGATTTTTTTGCCGGAATATCCTTTCCATTGTCCGGTTCTGATCATATCTGATATTTCCATCATCCGGTTCCGGGTTTCGACAATTTGAGGCATAATGTTGCAATTGTCTACGAAGATTGGGGAGTTGGAAGTATTCCTGAGAGCGACATGAAGTACCGCTCTATTTTCAGTGCGATTGATTTTTTGCCCTGTGTACATTTCTTCGATGTGACGTTTTAATTGCCGTTCTTCGGCCAATTGGATCAATGAATCGAATATAGCTCTGTCGATTAGGTTTTTTGAATAGTCGAAATAAATTCCGTTCCATAAGAGAGAAAAATTTTTCGCCCGATTGGGATCGGTTGCGAACAGGTCTCTTAAATGGCTTCGTTTGATCCGGGAACAATGTGCTTCCAGTTGCTTCCAGGCTTTTGCCGTTTTTAGCGGGGCTTGCATCGAATTCGCTCCTCTATATATGATTGTATAATATAGACTATTTTGCCTTATTAATCAATGTCTGAGCAAATGTAACAGCTTTTCGTTCAAATGATCCAATTGAAACGGTTTGGGCATAAAATGGGTTATCCTCCGCAGGAATATGTGATTTTCCAAATATTCCTGGCCATAGCCGCTGGTTAAGAGGATTTTGGCTTCCGGGTCAATGGTTTTTAGTGTATCGTATACTTGTTTGCCCTTTATGCCGGGCAATTCGATGTCCAGGATAATAAAACTGATATTGTCTTTGTATTGCCGGAATAATTCGATACCCTCTTCTCCGCTGTTTGCGGCGACACAATTGATGGAAAGTTTTTTGAGCATGTCGCCTGCGATTTGCCTGATAACCTCTTCGTCATCGACAAGTAGAGCCATTCCTTTAACGTCGAGCGTCTCCTCTTCATATTTCTGAAGAGTTTCGGCTTCTCCGGAATAATTTTCCAGCGGCAAAAGGATCGTGAAGATCGTCCCCTCCATATATCCAGATTCTACCTCAATTGTCCCATTGTAATCCGATACGATTTCTTTTACAGTGGAGAGTCCGATACCTGTCCCTTTCTCCTTTTTTCGCGTAGTGAAGAAAGGTTCGAATATTTTTTGCAAATGATCTTTTTTTATTCCACTGCCGTTGTCCGAGATGCTGATGATTATATATTCGCCGGGTGGAAGCGTCGGATGTTTGGGGATATGTTGGTTCTCACTCTTAATGATAATGGCTGGCTTTTCTGTCTCCACCAGAGCATTTCTGGCATTTACAAGCAGGTTTATCAGAATTTGTGATATTTTTGCCCTGTTGACATTAATGAATAATGGTTCCGGGCTGAGATCAATTTCAAGGGAAATATTTTTTAGGCTCAATCCAAGGAATCCCAGTGTTTCACGGATTACTTCATTGATATCGACATGCTCGCACTGGCTCCCTCTTTTTTTTGCAAAGTCGAGAATTTGTCGGATCATCGACGATGCGCGGTCGCTGGATACCAGAATATTCCGGGTGCACCGCTTTTGTTCTGAATCTTCAGGGACACTTTTGTCAAGCAATGACGCGTACCCAAGGATTCCGCTCAAAACATTGTTGAAGTCGTGGATAATGCCGCTGGTCAGCATTCCGAGAGCTTCCATTTTTTGTGCCTGAAGGAGGGAATCCTCGAGCTCCTTTACCTCTGTGACATCTTCCACATTGATGACAATGCTGTTGGAGTCATTTTTTACCTGGTAAAATCGGAGATTTATGACTTTATAATTATCCTGGTCAAGTGAAATGATTTGCTCCGTTAAATAGACCGGCATATCCGATTCCATGGCATTGCGAATCGCGCCGCGGTATTGTCTGAGAGAGGGGCAAATGTCGAACAAGACTTCGCCCTGTGCCTGCGCGACTGTGATTCCGAATATTTTTTGCGCGCTTTGATTCCAGACATTGATCTTGAATGAGTCATCGATAGAAATAAAACCGACCGGGCTGATTTCGATGAGTTTGACGGTGAACCCCTGCAAATGCTCGATTCGGCGCGTGAGCATCCTCCATTCGGTGATATCCCGGACCAGAATCAGGGCCCCCAAAATGTTTTTGCCCGTAATGACCGGCTGGATCGCTAAATCGACGTAATTGTCGCATTCGATAAATGGATTTAAGACATTGATTCTTTTTAGATCCTTCCCTTCTTTGATAGCTTGTGTGAGATCGGCATCGAATCCTTCGGATAGAGAACGTTTCGATAGGTAATGAGTGATATCTTTGACATCCGGGGTCCATTTTCCCATCAGCTCTTCCGCTTTTTGATTCACAAATATGATCTTTAGCTTTTGATCGACTATTACCACCATGTCCGGGATAGCTTTAAAAATCTGCCTGGAGAAGTTGATTTGATTGCGAAGATTCATTTCAGCTTTTTTACGCTGGGTAATATCGGCAAGGACCGCGATGTGCCCCAGCAATTCGTTTGTCGTGCTATAGAGAGGGGAGACGGATATATCGACATCCAATCGCCTCCCGTCTTTCAGTACAATCGGTATTTCCTGGTTTAATAGAGTATCCTGGCTTTGGAATTGCTCAAATAATTCGGTAAGATTCCGGATGCCAATATAATCGGAAATTTTTAGATCATTTACATCGTCGGAGTCAATCCCGAGTATTTCTCGGCCGGTGTCATTGATATAGACGGGATTTAAGGATTTGTTGAAAACGATGATGGCTACCTGGACTGTTCGCATCAAAGTCTCTATGTAGTCTTTTGATTCTTCCAGCTCCTTGAGATTCTTGTTCAATCGCAGAAAAACGTGATCGACATTTGTGTAAAGTTCCTGTATGGATTGAAAGAATTGGCTGTCGTTGTTATCTCGATCTAATTCCATTTCAGGGGACGTTTGGAAGTGTTGCAACCGGTTGAGCAACTCGATCAACGGTACAAACACTGTTTTTCGAATAATTTTCATTATCGAAAATATCGATAGGAAAAAAACGACATTGGTGGCTAGAAAAAATTTTACTAAAGCGATATTGTGAAAAGGATCCGGGAAAAGTAAAACCCCGATTGCAAAATTTGAACATAAAAATAATATTGAAAAAACCAGTAGGATAAGTTGCAGGCGATTAGAATCCCGCTGCATCACTCAGGAGGTTTATAAAATTTATTATTGTTGTTCATTTTCCTCTTCATTTCCATAGACAACCCGGACTCCTTCTATTTCGCGGCTGACAGGGTATGTTCCCAGGAGGGTATACCCGGAGAGTTTGGTCTTTGCGAATAGTTTTACTTTAATCCGTTGCCAGTTCTGCATGTTTTTGACAAATGCTGCTTTGGAAGATGCCGTAAACCCGAATTCGGCACTGAGTGTGATGCCGTCGCTAGTTTTTCCGGGACTCAGCGGATCTGCAATCGCAGTTTTGATACCCTCACTCAACAGTTTCCCGGAATCTTCGAATAAAAAAGTTCCTTTGAAGATAATATGGTGCAGTGGATTCGGACCGACATTTTTCACCTGAAAGACGATAGTGGGAACGATTACCGCCTTCTGGGCCGTCGATTTTTTGTCCACCCAATATGTTTTTTGGGAGATTACCTGAACGGAATTGCCGAGTTCTTCAGTCATTTTCGCTTTTTCTGAATCGACAGCTTCCCTGGTTGAGATATAATCCTCCTTGATCCCTTCAATCTCTTTTTTTATTGGAAATATACCCAAAACCGCGAATCCGGCGTTGGTTCTAGCAAAAAGCTTTACCCTTATGTCTTTCCATTCGTCCCTGTTTTTTAGAAATGCTTCTTTTGAACTTGCTGAATATCCGTACAATGATTTAATGAAGATTTCGTCGGATGTTTCGCCGGGTTTTAAGGGTTTTTTCAAAAGAGGTGTGACACCGTCGCCCATTTGGTCTTCAGTTTCCGCATATATAAAAACACCCACAAATTTTACATTTTTAATGGCTCTCTTACCGATATTTTTTACCTTAAATGTAATAGCAGGGACAACCTTCACTTCGTATGGAGTGATCTCTTTGTTGACCCAATTTGAATCCTGCCAGACAATTTCGATGGATTTTTGCAACTCATCCGTACTCATACTACCTTTTTGCATTTGAATCAATTGGATCAAAAGGAAAATCCCGATGCCGATGATAAAAAGAGTTGTCCAGAATTTTGGCTGTTTTATCCGTTCTTTTAGACTGTGCTTTTCCAGGTAGCCTTCAAAAATTTCGTTGTTCTCTTCCATGATTTATCCTCAGTTTTTCGTGGCCGGTTTATTCTCAGATCCAGCCCACATAAATCCCGGCCCTTTTTTTATTATTTATACACCTTTATTGCAAATAATGCAAGAGGGGTATTGGTTTTTTGTTTGTTGTCGTAGCCAAAAAAAGGAGCGTTCCGAAGAGCGCTCCTTTTTTTTATTCGATCGATTATTCGGTCTATCTTTATTATAAAATGCCGTAGGCCAACATGGCTTTGGCGACTTTCATGAAGCCAGCG
>JAHELQ010000017.1:0-7535 GCA_024644125.1 Candidatus Aminicenantota bacterium
CAACCATTTTTTCAGCTTCTGGACAGGCTTCCGCCCATCGTATGTTTTTTTGACTTTAGAGCATACAATTTTTTTTGTTCCAACATCAAGTCTATGCCGTCGCAATTCTCTTGCCAATCGCGGATTCATTTGATAAACTTTCTTCAAAATACTGTCCGGAACATATCATTCGGTTTCGCATCACGCGAATTATAAAAAATAAGCCGACCTTCGTTCCAGCCTGTTGACCGTTAACGAACACCCTGTGCACGCATCCGCGACAATGCCGCCCCGCCTGCGAGCTCCCGCCGGAAAGATAGCCAATTGGAAAAGAAATTCCGTACAGAACATGATAATGGGCATTTTGTTATGAAAATAAACGGGACAGCAAATGCCATGATACACCAATCCACGCAAGCGTGTAAACCATTAAAATCATGAACTAAATTGTACCGGTTATCGCTCCAGAAACGATTGCACAGCCAGTAAAAAAAGAATGAAATCAGGTGGTTTTATACCCGGCATCCACCTTTTCAATTTTCCCCAAATCCATTTTGATAATGTGATCCGCCACATCGAAGTAATGGTCGTCGTGGGTAATAGCGATGACTATTTTTCCTTCCGCTTTCATACGCATCAAAAGATCACGGTAGAAAAATTTACGGAATTCCGGATCCTGGTCCGCCGCCACTTCATCAAACAAATAGATAGGCGAATCTTCGAGGTAACACTTCAATAGGGCCAAACGCTTCCGTTGGCCTCCGGAGAGATTGACGGTACTCAAGGCGTTTGCCCCCAGATTCACTTTATCGCGTAAATTCAAAATCTCCAGGTACTCTTCCGCCTGTTTCATGCGGCTATCCAGATCGATGTTGTACAACTTCTGAAATAAGTGATGATCGCTGAAAACGGCCGAAAAATACTCGCCGATCCGTCCATCGCTTTCAGTAGCGCCCACTACTTTCACTTCCCCTCGCTCCGGTTGGTAGAGTCCGGTCAACAATTTGGCGAACGTGGTTTTCCCGCTGCCGTTGCCGCCGACGATGAAGGTGATTTCGCCCTTCCTGGCGGTAAAATCCAGCGGTCCCACTTTAAAATTCTCGTCCTTGTTCTGGGTTTTGTATTCAAATTCAACGCCTTTAGCCTCGATGGCCTCTACCGCGCCGGGCGCTTTATACGGCTTCATCAACACCGAGGGATGCAGATTTACCGGAATCGCTTTCTCAAAGCCTTTGACCCGGCCCCAGGCCACCTTCAATTGCATGATGGCGGGGATGGAGTGAAGAATATTGTTGATGGGACCGATGAGATAGAGTAGGATCATGATAAAACTCAGCAAGGTGAGGGCGCTGATATCCGGGAACACGCGGGGAATGCCGAAGCCGACGGCCCCCAGAACCACAATCAGCATCGATTCGCCGATGAGGAATGCGTTGATGAAGCTGATCAAGGCGCGGCTCATTTTTTGGCGGAACTCGTCGCAACTTTTTTCCACATCGTCCCGGTATTCCCGTTTTTTGTTGATTGTGAGACTCAGCTCCTTAAATCCGTCCAACATGCCATTCAACAAACCCATATAAACATTGCGGGTATCCCGGGCTTCTTCGAAGTAACGGCGGGTGGAGCGACTCACAATACTATACAATGTGGCGATGGCGATTACCACGCCCAATGTCAGCATGGTGGCCCAGAACGCGATGGTCGCCAGGTAAATGAACGCGCCGGCCGCGGTGACGGCGCTAGTGATCAAACGCACGACGATATTGGCTGAGTTGCCGATTTGCCCGGTATCGTCGTTCAAAGTTGCATACACGATCCCCCGGGGCAACTTTTCAAACCGCTGGTACGAGGTGAGAAACACTTTATGGATCAACTTCATCCGCAGATCGTATACTATGTCGTAGGTGAGCGCCACTAACCTGGTCTGGAGGATTTTCCGGCCGCCAATGTAGACCAGGAACGCCAGCCCAAAATAGTACAATTGAAGCCATAGCTCCATCGGGCTGAACAACGCCCGGGTGATGAGAAAGATGACAACCGCGTTGGCTCCGCCTGCCAGAATGCTGAGCAGGACAAGCATGGGCATGGAACGCATATATTTATTGCGCATGGGAAACACGAGCGACAATACAAAGCCTATCAAGGTCATCCCGATAGCGATAGCCGTCAATCCTACCGCCGCCATGAAGCTAATGGGCGACCAGACTCTGGCAACCTCCCAGGTAACACCGGACATGGCGCGCGGCATCACGTATATGCCCGCCAGAAACGGCAGGATGACAACGCACACGCCGAGGATTTTCCCTATTTTTTTGTATGTCAATCCGGCAAAGGTTCTTCGTTTTCGCAACAGGTCAAATCCGATGGACAACCAGAACAAAACTACAATCAGTAAATAAACTGCCAGGATGAGGGAGATCAATGACGCGGATTTGTCCAGATCATTACCGGTCACATCCGGGAGTTTTACCTCGCCGCCCCGCAGCCTGTTCAACACGTATTTGCCGATGGCCGCTGTAGCGCTGCTGTTTGAATTGGCCAGGATCGCCACGCCGACGCCATGTTCAGGGCTGAAGCCCATGTACGATGAATAGTTCGGATTCATGCCGTCGTGATCGATGACATCACTGCCGTTCTCATAGGCGTACCAACCCATCGCGTAGCCCGCAAATGTCCTGGGATTGGGAGAGACTTTTTTATTCCGCGAATGAGTCCGCTCCATCAACGGATAGAGAGATGTCTCCACTATCCCCATCTGCGCTTGCAGGAAGCGGGCGATATCCACTCCGTTACCGACAATGTATCCCGCCGCGTCATTTCCGCGAAAACGAGGCGCGTCAAAGATGCGAGGCTCGAAGAAGCCGATCTTGTATCCCCGGGCCAATTTCGTGCGGTCCATCACATTGTGAAGCCCCATGACAGTGTGCGCCATTCCCAACGGTTGCAACACCGTCTGCCGCACATAGTCTTCCAATGGCATGCCCGAAATTGTCTCGATCACCAGGCCGACGACATCATAATTGATAGTGGCGTATTCAAACGCTGTTCCCGGTTTCCGCGCCAACGTGATTCCCGAGAGGTTGCGGATGGTTTTTTGCAGGCTATCATCTTCATCTCCTGCCGGTATCAGCGACACGCTCTTCCAGGGAATGCCGCTGGTGTGATGCAAAAATTGTCGCAGCGTTACATCTTGAGCTTCCCCTTCGAAGGTGGCCTCGAACCATGGGATGTAGGTGGACACCGGAAGATCCAGATCGATTTTCCCCTCCTGGGCCAAACGCAACGCCGCCAGAGCGGTGAAGGATTTGCTGCACGAGGCCAGTTCGAACAATGTCTCGGCCGTCACTTTATCGCCGCTCTCACGGTTCGCGACGCCGAAGCCCTCGATTAGCGGTTCATTGTTTCCGTTTAGAATCACCAGTGTGAGGCCGGGAATATCTCCCTCTTCCATCATTCTCCGGATATCGCCTTTCAAGCTATCCAGAGAATCTGCCGATAACCGTTCCTGTCCCCAAACCAAAGGGGACAATCCAAAGGTAATGACCAATATTATGAAGCATATGATTTTAACGCCGGATTTTTTCATCGAACACATCTCCTTTTTGAGAATCGCGCCTGCCAGGCCCATAGCGAAACAGTAACCTAACCGGTATAAATCTGCCAACATGTATTCTAATCCGGCACCAAGAGGCTTTCAAATAATTTTCACATCTATGCACAATATGATGACGGTCTCGCCGCCGCCATCACCGCTACCCAGAAAGCCTCTCCGCCCAACTCCCAAAGCACGCTCCACGCAAAATCCCATCCTCAAACCATTTCCGCCGCCCCAATCATTTTTTATATCCAGGAAAAGAGGAATCCCAGCGTCTTTCATACATCAATCGAAATTACCTCTTTAAATTATTTCACAATCTTGTAAATGAACAATTTCTCGACTTCGGCTTCCGGTTGTTTACCCAGCATGTAACCGTCTTTGGAAATATTAAATGGAACAAATCCCCCTTTCACATCGAATTGCTCCTCAAGCGTTCCCTCGCTGGAGAACTTAAGGCAGAAGTAGTGTCCGTCGTAATCCGTATGGGTTCTATAATACATTGCGTCTATAAAAATATGCCAATTATTGTCAAAATAAACAATCCCTCTGATGTTGGCGATATGCATCCCTTTCAGCAAGTCTAACGATACTTTCTTCGCAGTAATCCAGTGCATCGGAAAGCTGTACTTCTTATCGATCTGGTATTCGAACTCCAGTAACTGCTTGCCAGCCGCAGAACACAAATAAAACACTATCGGATTATCTGGATGAACGTAGCTTATGAGAAGTCTCTCCCGGGAATCATCCAATCCCCAGACAACTCCCCCAAACAAGTCCATTTTTTGAGCAAAACCTTTGCCTTTTGCATAATCGACCCGCTCCCCAGTCGGATAAATATCAAAAAACGCCTTCCTCACGCCCTTGCCTTTTTCGACATGCAGTACCTTTCCTATTCCCTCTATTTGGGGATCCGACACGCAGTTCATGGATGTAGCAAGGAATGTATCATGATCTAAAACATCGAAAAATTCGCGCAGATAGACTGAACGGTCAAGTTTGTAATATTGGAGGTTTCCCAGATCAAAATCCATCTCGGCAAAACGCGCGTTAAAATGATCAAGAAGATAGAGATTTTTACCCAATACTCGGAGATGCGTGGGCATCAGGAAGTCTCCGGGTCCTTTCCCTTTATGCCCGATGCGGTGGATGAAGTTACCCTGCCAATCATATTTAGCGACAAACCCGCCCAATTGATCGCAGACAATGATCTCCTTTTTCTCAGTCAACGCCGCCCCGGAGAGTCGCTGAAACATGTAGTTTTCCCGCTCATCACCAATGGTCTTCACCAAACGGAAATGTTTGTCGAATCCAAATCCCGCCGACTGCGCAACCAAAACCGCCAACAAAGCAAAGAAGGCCCTCTTCATCATAAACTCCATACCTTTTAAGTAAGTCTTACAAGTTTAGCAATCTGACGAAATACACATCGCGAACAAAATGTCACGGACCTCAGGGCGGTCAGTTGCTGCGGTTGCATCAAAAGCGCAACTCATTTAGCAAATACCGGCAATCGTCGCAGGCATTTGCACAGGGATGGCGATGAGAGAAAATAGAATAATCAAAACAGCAAAGATCTTTTTTATCATATGGTTACTTTTTCTTATTGTTAAATGAGAAAACCGATTATATCAAATCCAAGGCCTATCTTCAATAGAACTCAGGTCTCTCCAAATACATTTGGACACGATTACATATACTGAATTTGAATCAACGCCCCGAACCAACCATCGCGAAAATCCCTCGCGATTCGGGAGCGGACACTCTCTTTGATGTTCCAATCCAGAATGGCGTTCTCTTTGCCCGGGCCGCTATCCGCCTCATCCATTGTCATTAGTTCGATACTTCTCTCGCCCAGTTTCGCCATCCTATCGCTCCTTCGTCATTTGATGCGCGGTGTCACTTGAATTATTTTGCCCGGATGCGGCAACATTTGCAATTGGGCTTGAAAAATCGCTCCCGGAAGGTTTTTCATTTGCTTTCAGGACAGTCTGTCCTGCTTCTGGGACTGACTGTCCGGCGTCTGGGACTGACTGTCCGCCTTCAAGGACAGAATGTACGGCGTGAGTTATTGACGCAAATGCGCTTGTTCCGTAATCACTTGCATCTGCTTCGCAAGCAAGTGATTTTGTCTCGGAAGTAGATGAGTTTGGTTCCGAAGCACATGCGGTTGCCACATAAGCAATTGTTTTTGGTTCTCGAGCACCTGGAACCTATTCCCGGGTAAATGCAAAAGTGAAAAGCGGCAACCATTCATCGGCGGGCGAACCAGGCTTCGAGACGTGCATCTTCCAGTAGGTGCCTTTTGGGGGCGAAGGGGAATTCGCCATTTGAACCGAATTTCGAATGCCCGACAGGGAGGGGGGGATGAGGGGGATGGGAGGCGAAGCTCCCTTTTGGAGGGAGCCTCGGGTTATTTTAGTTTATATATGATTCAATTGAATGATAAATCGAGAGAAGGATTAGGCCAGACGGACCTCTTTGATCTCGGGGACTTCCTGGATCATGGTTTGCTCTACGTAGCCCTTGATGGTCATGGTGGACATGGGGCAACCGTGGCAGGCGCCGGTCAGTTTCACCAGTACGACTTTTTCATCTTCCAGTAGGTCAACGAAATCGATTCCGCCGCCATCAGCTTCGAGCGCGGGTCTCACCTTCTCTATCACAGCGATTACTTTTTCTTTAAGTTCCATTGTTCTTTCACTCCTTATGACCGGAAGCAATTGGCAACTGCAACTATTCCGGTAGCAATCAATCACCCATTTTAAACGATGAACCGGATTTTGTCAACAATTTAACAATCCAGCTCAGGCGTACGTCAGCATCTGGTTCAGCGCGTTGAGGGCCTTGGCGGCGATCGCTTCGGGTACTTCGATACGGTATTGATCGTTAGCCAGCGCTTCATACACATCGCGAAGCGAGGTTCGCTTCATATTGGAACAAATTTTCGGCCGGAACGCCGGCAGGAATTCTTTGCCGGGGTTTTCCCGTTTCATCCGTTCCAGGAGTCCTTGCTCGGTGCCCACGATAAACTGCTTTTTCGGGGATTGGGAGGCGTGTCTCAGCATGCCGGAGGTGGAGAGCACTACATCCGCCAATTCCAGCACTTCCATCCGCGCTTCGGGATGGACCAGCACTTCTGCATCGGGGTAGAGGTCTTTGGTTTGGAGGATCTCCTCGGGTTTGATGCGATTATGCACATAACAATACCCTTCGAAGAGGTGGAGCTTCTTGTCCGGCGCCTGGCTCTGGATATAGGAACCGAGGTTGCGGTCGGGAACGAAGATGATCTCGTCGGCTTCCAGATTCTTCACGACATTGACTGCATTGGCGGAGGTGCAACACACATCGCTCTCCGCCTTGATCTCCACGCTGGAGTTGACATATGTGACTACTTTGGCGTTGGGGTATTGGTTTTTCAATTCCAGGAGCTCGTCAACGGTTATCATATCGGCCATGGGGCAGCCGGCGTCGAGCCGCGGCAGCAAGACCGTCTTTTCAGGCGATAGTATCTTCGCTGTCTCGGCCATGAATTTCACGCCGGCGAACACAATGACATCGCCCGCGACATTTGCTGCGATTTTGCTGAGTTCCAGCGAATCGCCCAGATGGTCTGCTATCAATTGCACATCTTCCACCTGATAATTGTGAACCAACAGAACCGCGTTTTTTTCCTTTTTCAACCTGTTAATTTTCTCAATAAGTTCTCGCATCAGCCTTCCTTTGTTAATTATTAATTTTATTACAATTCCGCGGTCCCGTCAAATGGCAATTTCCGAATTTCTATATCGCAGGCTACGATCAATACCCTAAATCCCTGCAATAATCAAGCATGAAATTTTTGATAGTTTGGGAAGTTGGTTTCTCCATTCATCTTCCTTTTTCTAATATCCCCCATCCACATCCATGACAACGCCCGTTATATTCCCGGCCATATCCGAAGCCAGAAATCGAACCAATC
>JAHELQ010000017.1:7545-22534 GCA_024644125.1 Candidatus Aminicenantota bacterium
CTCTTCAGCCAACCTGCGGGTGTCTGTGTCTTTCTCGAATTTTTTCAGTACCTCCTCTGGACTGACGCCGGTTTTGGCGGCGATTCCAGGTACCCTGCTGTTTAGTATCCGTTCTGTTAGAACGAGCCCCGGAGCCACGGCGTTGACCGTGACACCATAAGGCGCCACCTCTTTTGACAACGTTTTGGTCAGGGTGTTCAGGCCGGATTTACTGATATTGTAGGTTGCCGAATTGGGAGGAGTCTTTCGATAGGCGACGGATGAGATATTTATGATGCGGCCGAATCGTCGCTTGATCATATTCGGCAATACCAATTGGGATAGATGAAAAATGCTGACGAGATTGACATCGAGAGTGTTCTTCAGCTCCATGAGAGGAGTCTCCATTACGGATCCGATATATCCTGACACGGCGGCGTTATTCACTAGAATATCCACTGTATTGGAGCGTTTATAAATCTCGCGAACTGCCAATTCGGTATCGTTGTCATCCGCTAGATCAGCGCGAAAAACGCCGCCTCCCCGCCGGAATTTTGAATCAGCTCTACGGTCGCCTCACCCTTTGTTTGTCGCGGCCGATAATAGCATCCCGCGCGCCTTCATTGCTAAGGCTTAAACTGATGGCTTTTCCAATCCATCCGCCCCGCCTGTCACCACCGCCACTTTCCGGTTTAATAAGTTACTCTCCATACTATTTCCCTCCTGAGGATTCCGCTGTTGATAAACCGGAATTATTACAATTGCAGACAGTTATTGGCTACAAATTCAGCCGGGATTCTATGAAATACGGCGATTAGATTTTCCCCAACCCCGGAAGACGCCACCAGCATGCGATCGCCCGCTTTCACGAGCCCCATCTCCACCGCTTCCAACATATTGGTAGGCGCCGACGCCACCGCTATATTGCCATATTTTTCAAATGATTCGTAAAATCTATCCATGGGTACGCCAATTGCTTCACGCCATGCGTTGGGAGTCCAGGGAACCGGTTGATGCGTCACTAACATATCGATATCCCGTACTCCATAACCGGCTTTGGCGATTGTGTGATGGACAACGGAGGCCATATCATCTTGAGCGTTCTTCGCGATTTCTTTACAGAATTGTAGGTCATAGAACGTGACGAACTCTTGCTCGTAACTGGGCCCCTGGGATGTCGTCTTGATGAGGGTCGGTTGCCGGGTTTGGAATATGATGGCGCGATGCCGCTGCCCGCGGCTGATGGAATGGGAAGATATATAACCATACCCTTCTTCCACTTCCCCGATTACCGCGGCGCATGCCCCATCGCCGATATAGACCGAGAAATACGAGCATTTATCGTTGATCAATGAATCGAGAGCGCTACCAATCACCAAAACCTTTTTTTTTATGCCGCAACGGACATAGGTCATCGCTAATTCCATCATCGTTACAAACGACGAACAACAGGTATCGACATTGTAGGCGCCGGCATTGACGAGTCCGAGCTTGTCCTGGATCAGCGATGCATTCAACGGGACATGAAAATCCGGCACCAGGGAACTGACCAACACCAAATCGATCTCTTCCTTTGCGATGTTCCCATAAAACATAGCCATGGCTCCGCATAGAGTTTCCGCATCTGAAGAGAGCATCGGATGTGGATATATAGATTTTCTCAACGATATAGGATCCATAGGAACACGCCTGCGCTCTTTGGTGCCCTGGAAGGGATTTTCCCGTTTTTTCGGCGACAGTTGCTCCACCCACGCTTCGAACCAGGGCTGACTCTCCCAGCCATCGTAGTTCGATTCAATCTTACCGGGCAGTCGGCCATCGCACTCGATGCAATCGATATATTCCGGGTACAACTCTGTTTCCCTACGCAAATAATCGGCCAAAGCCCTGCGTTTCATAGCTGGAACCTCTTTGCCGGGTAGATATCCCCCCATACTCAAAATTCCGGCACAGACATCCATATTGAATTCTCCTTTCTCATTATTTTATCCTCTCTTACTTATTAATTTTATACACCAATTCGCAAACAAATTTCAATTGGTCGCTATTCTTTTGGGGAGGTATTTTTATTTTAGTGAATTTTCCTTTAAATCCAAATCCTCTCAGATCTTATTAAAGCATAACGCGTGCCATTAAAAAAATATAGCCGTTTTCCCGGCTGTGGCGCCCATAAGTAAGTGCAACATTTTATTACACCGCCATACCATAACATTAATACAAAACTCCGACTGTAACCGTCTCACACGAAAAATCATGCATTTATGTAAATAATTTTTACGATTTTTTATTTGAGAAGAAAATTATAATTATAGCTTTATTTGAAAAGAAATAAGATTTGTAAAACTCCATTACACTTGACCTCACGCGGGGCTGGTATTATAATGAACCTTAATTATAGTCCACTATTTGAAAAAACGGAGGCATCGTATGAATATATCTAAACGGGCGCAAGCCATGCAGGAATCCCCAATCCGTAAATTGGCGGCTATCGCTACGGAAACAAAAAAACGGGGAACCCAGGTGTATCATCTCAATATCGGACAGCCCGATATCCATACCCCTGAAGTCTATTACGAAAATATCAGAAATTATTCCGACAAGGTTTTGGCTTATGGCCCCTCTGACGGACTCGACGAGTTGAAGGGAGCGATGGTGGAATATTTCTCCAGATACGGTATCAATCTGGAAAAACAGGATGTGATTGTCACCACCGGCGGTAGCGAAGCGGTATCGTTCGCGTTTAACGTGATCGCGGATCCCGGCGACGAAATCATCATCCCGGAGCCATTCTACACCAACTACAATGGTTACGCCGCTTTGTCCAATATCAACATCGTACCGGTAACCACCCTCCCGGAAACCGGTTATCACCTGCCAGCCATGGCGGAAATCGAGGCGAAAATCACTTCCAGAACCAAAGGGATCTTGATTTGTTCACCTAACAACCCTACTGGCACGGTGTTCTCCGAGAAAGAGATTCGCGGAATCGCCGAGATCGCGAAGAAGCACAACATCTTCTTGTTGGCCGACGAAGTATACAAAGAATTCACGTATGACGGCGAAAAGCACTTCAGCATCTTGCAAATGGAAGAACACAAAGACCGGGTCATTGTGATGGACTCCATTTCCAAACGTTATTCCGCTTGTGGAGCCCGCATCGGCGCTGTGATCTCCAAAAACCGCGACATTATGAAATCCATCATGAAATTCGCCCAGGCCAGACTCTGCCCTCCTACATTGGAACAGATCGGCGCCATCGCCGCGTACAAACAGCCTCTCACCTATTTTGACAATATCATTTCCGAATATCAAAACCGTCGCGACACACTGGTCGAGATTTTGACCTCCAATCCTGAAATCGTTCTGGAAAAACCCAAAGGGGCTTTCTACTTTATGGCCAAATTGCCGGTTGACGATGCGGAAAATTTTGCCAAATGGTTGTTGGGCGAATATCAGTTGGACAACCAGACCGTCATGGTGGCGCCAGGAGCCGGATTTTATTCCACCCCCGGCAAAGGCAGCCAGGAGGTCCGGATCGCCTATGTTCTGGAATGCGAAAAGTTGAAGCGCGCCGGCAACATTCTGCTGGAAGCAATCAAAGCCTACAACGCTTGAAAACATTACCGTAAAAAGGATAAAGAAAAAAACTTGACGGTATTTCTTGTTTTGATATAATACGATTATGAAAAATGGATTTACGCTTGTAGAGATTCTGATCGTGATGACGTTGATCGGGATTTTGGTAGCGATTATAATACCAAACTATAGTAGTTCGGTCATCAGGGCAAGAGAGGCGGTTCTCAAAGAAAACCTATTCCAGTTGAGGGATGCCATCAACAAATTCTATCTCGATAAGAAAAAATATCCGACGACATTGGACGATCTGGTTTCGTTCAAATATCTCAGGGAGATTCCTGTCAATCCGATCTCCAAAGATACGGAATGGGAATTGATTCACTTCGAGCCGGAGGATCCCGAAGATTTTGATCCCGAACTTCTAGAAGCCATCATCGATGTCAAAGCGAAAACGCAGGGCCAGGCCCTTGACGGCTCCAACTACGAAGACTGGTAAAAACGGGATTCAAATGAAACGCCTCAGCATTTTGAAATCACAGGGCTACATGTTGTTGGTGGCAATTATCGCCGTACATATACTCGCCATTTTGCTCTTGATGGCCCGCGCCATCTGGGAGACGGAGGTTATGCGCGATCTCGAGGAAGAATTGATTTTCCGCGGCCAACAATACGTTACCGCCATTGAACTCTATCAGAAACAAAACAGTGGACTTCCTCCCAAAAATCTCAAGGTTTTGGCTGAAAAGAATTTCCTGAGAAAGGAATTCAAAGATCCCATGAGCGAATCTGGAGATTGGTGCGTTCTCGTGAGCCCCGGCAAAGCGGGCGATAAAACTCTGGTGATCATCCCTCCGGAGATGACCAAAAGCGAAGATATCCTCGCCACCCTCAATATGCCCGCCGGGAAAATTGTCGGCGTGTGCTCCAGTTCATGCGAAGAGGGCTTCCGGGAATACCGCAAGAAAAAGAAGTATTGCGATTGGGCATTTTATGTCGGCGCTAAACTTGAGGAAGAGATGCCTCCGCTGAAAAAATTCGGCGAACACGAAGACGCCTCCGGCGGACAGGCCGGCGACGACGCGGCCGCGCCCCCTAAGCCCACCCGTGAACAAACGAGTAAATAATTTTTTTGTCTTAGCCGCGGAAAATTCAGCGGAAACCTACGCCGTACAAGTGGTGGAGGAATTTAAACGAAACCGTCCCGGTATGTCCATATTCGGCGTCGGCGGTGACAAACTTGAAAGCGCCGGCATGGAGCTTATCCTTCACAACAGTGAATTCTCCATCGTCGGCATCGTCGAGGTAGTATCCAGTATCCTGAAATTGAAAAGGTACATGAACCTTTTGTTCCGGGAGGCGATCAAACGTCGCGTTGACGCGGTCTTGTTGGTGGATTATCCTGATTTTAACCTCAGGTTGGCCAAAAAATTCAAACAAGCGGGGATTCCCGTCTATTATTATATCAGCCCCACTGTCTGGGCCTGGCGATATTCACGGGTAAAGGTGATCAAAAAGTATGTGGATCACATGTTTATCATTTTCCCATTTGAGGTGGATATCTATCGGCACGAAGGGATCCCATTCACCTACACCGGCCATCCGATGGTTCCGAGGATAAAAGTCACCCAAACGCGCAGCCAATTTCGCCGGAAAAACAATATCGCCGTAAACGACATCGTCGTAACGTTACTCCCCGGAAGCCGCAACTCCGAGGTCACATCGCTATTGCCGGATATGCTGAAGGCGGCGGCGATACTCCATTCCAGACGGCAGATACAATTTTGCCTGCTCAAGGCCCATAACATCGACCGACAATTGATTCAATCCTTCCTGGACGAATGCCCGGCGCCAATCGCCATCTTCCCCCAGGATGACGGCTACGACCTTATCAACGCCTCGGATATGGTCATCACCACCTGCGGAACCTCCAATCTCGAAATCGCCATACTGGGAATCCCTTTTTTCGCGGTGTACCGGGTCAATTCCCTTTCTTATCTCTTGGGCAAAAACTTCTTGAAAATCAACCTGTACTCGATCGTGAACATCCTCGCGGGCCGAGAGGTCATCCGCGAGTTGATCCAGCAGGATTTCAATGCCCAAAATATTGTGCGGGAATCCTTACGGCTTCTCGACTCTGAGAATGTTCGAACCACCATGATCGCGGAATTCAGTGGTATACGGGAAGGCCTCACTCAAAACCAAAACCCCCCGCAACTGATTTTCCAGACAATCACAGGGGGCGACACAGAAAAAGAGTCGTCCAATCAATTATAAACGCCAGAGATAGGATACCTTGAAGAAAAATCCCCTCCGGGTTTCCAAAAACCGGTCGGACGGTATATAGTCCGGCTGCGCCCACTGTAATTTTTCAAACTCGGAACCATACCCCAGGTGAATGACAGTACCGGGGATATAAGTGAAGGAAGCCAACAAATCAAGGTTCAACCGGTCGTAAAAATCGTTGTATTCCAGAATTCCGCGGAAAAGCAAGTACTTGTTGAGCTGGAAGGTGGTGCGGCTGCGCACGATCATATACTCGTATTTTTTTTCGTAGGTTTGGGGAATATAAAAATCCTGGTAACTGAAGATGAGGCTGGTGTTCAATTGATCGGTAGGCTGGAAGTCCAGGGAGGCGCTCACCCGGTTGCTGCGTCCGCCGTAAGGATTGTCCGGATCGTAGAATATCGAATTGGTGCCGCGGTAAAACAGATTGAAGGAAAAGTATTTACTCAATTGGCTGTTGGCCTGGAATCCCATGCCGCTGGTATTGTAACGTTCTCCCCCGTAAACTTCATTGGCGGCCACAATATCCAGACGGAATTGCGTCCTCAGAGGAAGATGGAGTCTCAGGGTGAACAAATTAAAGGTTTCCCAGAGGCCGCTCTCTTTGTCTTGCAAATGGAAGCTCCAGTAAAACGGCTCGATCTTCAGGAAGATATCGGATTTAGGAAAAAAACGATACACACCGAACAGCGCCAGGCGCGTCACGCCGGGCCGGGTCACGAATCCATTATCGGCTGAAAAATTCCTTGAAATATCCTGGACGCCCATATCAACGGAATATTTACGTTCTTCGAGGCTGAAACGCAACGCCATGGCGTGTCCGTCCTCAGCGCTTGCCTCGCCCTGGGCGGAGCTGGATCTCAAATAATGAAATTCGGCGACGCCGGTGTCGAACAGACGAATCCGGCCGTCGGCGCCGTACACATGGTTATCGGCGGCCTGGCTCAACCGGTTTGTATAGAAGCCTCCGATATAGGAATCTTTCGTCAGTCCATGTTTGAACCGGAAAATGGAGACATCGGCGTCGGATCCACCGCTCAAACCATAACCTTTGTCTCTGGCGTAAATACCAGCAAAGGTAGTGCGCCGGTCCAGGCGTCCGGTCAGCTTGAAGCCAAACTCGGGATCCACTATATTGCGGGTATGGACAATCGCCACGAGCGGTCCCTCTTCGGTATTTCCGGCGAATTCGAAGATTTCGTTCCCTTCCAGGAAGAATGGCCGCTTTTCCTGAAAATACAGAGAATAGCGAAGATTCACATCGACCTGCCCTGCGTCCGCCTCCACCTGGCTGAAATCAGGATTTACTGTCGCATCCAGGGTCAGTTGTGAATTCAAGCCAACCTTGGCTGTAAGGCTGGCTTCACTTTCTTTGGTAACAACTTCCATTTGACCTTCCTGCCGCTGGCTGAGCTGGGTGTGGGTAAAGGCAGGAAGGACTTCTAGAACTTGCCTGTACTTGATGCCGGAAAATTTTACCCCTTGCATCTGCGACAGCATATTACCGCCGTCCACTTTCATGGGGGGACACGAAACATCCTGAGTCTGGCGAACCATTTGCCGGAAAAAACCCAATGCCATGACAATTTCTTTTTTGGCGGGGAAGCGAAAGCTCTTGAAGGGAATCTGCAGCTCGACTGTGAATCCGTTGTCGTCGATCACCCCCTTACTGTACCAGATCATATCGTGATCGCCGTTCAAATTGTTATACACATTCATAATTCCATCGCCCTGGATACCGAACGCATTGACAAGGAACCCATATCCCTGCTGGCGATCTCTGAAGGAATCAATCACGACACCGACAAAGTCATCCTCGAACATATTATCGCGCCTGGTGACAGAAGCTTTAACTTTTGAAGAGTCTCTGTCGAAACAACGGAAACCGAAGTAAAGGTAGTCTTGATCGTAGGCTATCAACGCCTCGGTTTTTTCGTCCGGCTCCTTTTCATAATCCGGTTTAAATGTCTTAAATCCAGTCATTTTAAGGGCTTTTTCCCACATCGGCTCGCTGAGCTTGCCGTCGATAATTGGGGGCGTTTCAGTTTTGTAGGCCTCTAAAGGCTCAGCCGCCGCGCAATAAATGCCATTTGCAAAAACAATCAGCAGCAGCAAAAATATATAATGATGTATTCCAATCTTTTTCATGATATACGCTCCTCATTCCAGCCCTCGATCTAAGCCTTCAGGTAATATGTAACGGTGCTGGCTAAAAAAAGTTGCGCTGATAGGCAAAAAAATGAAAAAAAAATGATTTTGTGGTATGGTAAGATTTTCATGAAGGAGCGCTAGTGACAACACCAGGAAAGATTCTGCAGGCCCCCCGCCTCGACGGAAAGAAGGTCGCCCCATGGATCGCGATGGCAATCAGTGCGCTCGCTTCCGGCTGGATATTCTATAGTTATCTGACTGTGCAGCGTCATGTGTGGATCTCCATTTTGCAAGCGCTGTTCCTGGGAGCCTGGCCAATGTTTGCGTCGTTTTTGTTTCTTGCGCCGGAAGCCCGGTATTTCGAACCTTCCGGTGGGACCTGGCGTTTCACCCGTTGCAAAAAAGCGAGTCCAATTCTAATGGTTTTGATTGTATTGTTGGTGATCCAGGCTTTTGGATTCCATCTCTACAAGTTGCGTTTACTGGCCAGAAATTTCATCATTTTGGTGGCGGATTTTGACGGACCGAATCCCGAAAAATATCACGTTACAGATACAGTGACAGCGAATCTGGTTGCCCGCCTGGCGGGGATCGAGAATGTCAAGATTCTCCGTCTGAACAAGAGCTTGAAAGAGGACCAGGATAGCCGGGCGGCTAAATCGGAGGGGGAACGTCATAATGCCGGGCTGGTCTTGTGGGGATGGTACGGTGCCACAGAGCGCCACCTGCTGCTCGGAGTCCATTTTCGCCGAATAAAAAAACCTGCCCGCTACAATCCATCCTCGGAAATTCCGGTCGCAATACCCCGGGATACAATACAAACTGAGCCCGTCGCGTTTACATTGCAAACCATAGTGTCGGAAACGAACGCCGACCTCGGCGATTTTTGCAAAGGAATCATCAAATATAGCCGCGGCAATTTCCCCGCCGCGGCAGCCGATTTCGGTTCGGCTCTGGAACGTACCACGGAATACGACGCCCAATTGAAGCCCACCTATATCCATTTCTTCCGCGGCCTTGCCAACGGGAAAGCCGACAACTACTCCGAGGCGACAGCGGATTATGCACAAGCGCTGGAATTGAGTCCGCAATTTCCAATATGCTTCAACAACCGGGGTGTGGCGATGTTCAAAGAAGGGAATGTCGAGGCCGCCCTCGCCTCTCTGGCTGAGGCGGCGGAGCTCGAACCGTCTTACAAGGAGCCGTTGTACAATATCGGCACCATTTATATACTTAACGGCGGCTTCAGCCAGGCCGCGCCATATTTCGGCAAAGCCCTGGGGATCGATTCGCACTTCTATCCCGCCCTGTACAACCGTGGGATCGCGTACTTCAATCAAAAAGAATATTCACTCGCTATCAAAGACTTTTCCAGGGTGCTGGAACTGTATCCCAATGATGCCGGAGCTTTGAAAAACCGCGGGTCGGCAAATTTCTTGCAAGGGCTGTATAACCGTGCTATAGCTGATTATTCCCGCGCACTTGCGATCAATCCTCATTTGAAAAAAGTCTATTTTAACAGAGCCGCCGCCCAAATGCAGAAAGGAGCGGTGGATGCGGCGGTAGACGACTATAGCGACGCCATCCGCATCGATCCGTTTTGGGAAGAAGCCTACTACAACCGCGGCCACGCTTTTTTGAAAAAAAATAATTTCAAGTCCGCCATTTATGACTTCACCCGGATTTTGGAAATGAATCCCCAAAGCGCCAGAGCCCTAAAGTCGAGGGGAAACGCGTACCGACTAAACGAAGCGTTCGAAGATTCGGTCGCGGATTATACCAACGCGTTGGCGTTGGATCCTGGGGACGTTCCCTCTTATTATTTGAGAGGATACTCTCTACAGGGATTGGAGAAATACGACGACGCCATCGCCGATTATACGAAGATTTTGGAATTTAATCCCTATGAAGAGGATGCGTTTATCGCCCGCGGCAACACATTGCAGCAAAAGGGAGAATTCACTCAGGCCATTGAGGATTACATGAAGGTATTGGAGATCAATCCGGATAATATGACCGCATATCATGCCAGAGGATTGGCGCTCAGTAAAATGCACCGCTATGATGAGGCAGTGCGCGATTTCTCATCGGCGCTGGCTATCGCACCAGATTCCGCCGAGCTCTACTTCCGGAGGGGCAACGCCTATCATTTGCTGGGGGACGAAGAAGCGGCGATCGAAGATTACACTCGCGCCGTGAAGCTTGATTCCAACCAAATTCTGGCATTGACTTTCAGGGGAAATATTTATCAGGTGAGAGGCGAATACGAGCGGGCCGTAGCCGATTACACGGCTGCTCTAGAGATCGATCCCGGGGATATAGAGATATTGACGTCCAGAGGAAACACTTACAGGATCATGCGGCAATACGGCAAGGCGCTGGAAGATTTTGACCGGGTTTTGCAATTCAATCCGCGGGATCCCTTGATTCATCTCTCAAAAGCACAGGCGCTTGAAATCTCGGGAAAACTAAACGAAGCCCTTAAATCCTACCGGAACGTTATCACGTACACCTCGAAAGACGACATCCTCAGAAAAAAAAATATCGAAAAAAAAATTAAAGAACTGGAAGGCGAGTTCTAACTCTTGCCGGTGTCCACCTTTTTGTGAATGCGGTTTGAATTGAGGATGACGTTGATAGAGCTGAACGTCATGGCCATTTCAGCTATCACCGGATGCAGCAAGCCCGCCATCGCCATTGGAATAGCTACCACATTGTAGACAAACGCCCAGAAGAGATTCTGCAAGATCGTGCGGTGTGTGATTTTTGAGATAACAATGGCGTCCGCCACTCTGGACAATTCGCCGCCGATGATGACGATATCGCCGCTTTCGATAGCCAGATCGGTACCTGTTCCGATAGCGATGCCCAGATCGGCGTTCTTGATGGCCGCGGCGTCGTTGATACCGTCGCCCACCATACCGGTGGTGTGCCCTCTCATCTGGTACTCCCGAACAATATTCGCTTTTTCGTGAGGTTTCACTCCGCTGAGAACAGTCTCGATTCCGACCTCTCTTGCAATCTTCTGCGCCGTTTGAGCCTGATCTCCAGTCACCATGACCGTCTCGATCCCCATTGCGTTCAATTGCCGGATAGCAAGGATGGAATCGGGTTTGACTCTATCGGACACAGCGATGAAACCGGTACTCGAACCGTTCTTCGCCACCTCCACAACAGTGTACCCCTTATCCAGCATCTTGCGGTACGGCTCCGGACTGGATGGTCTACCTATAAAGTACCTGTCCCCATTCACGTCGCCCGAGATCCCTTCGCCGGCAGTTTCGCGGATCGCGGTCACAGAGCTCGCAATTCTGAGGTGTAGCTCCTCCGCATAACGTTGGATAGCGGCGCCGATAGGATGCGCCGAATGGGTCTCGATTGCAGCCACCGCTTGCAAAATGTCTGCTGGGAGATCGGTCTCCACCACTCCGGGCTTGCCTTCGGTGATGGTTCCGGTTTTGTCCATCAACAACACATCCAGATTTTTCGACACAGACAAAGCTTCGCCGTTCCGGATGATCAATCCTTTTTTCGCCGCCACTCCTCCGGCGGAGACCAACGCCATGGGAGTCGCCAACCCGAGAGCGCAGGGACAGGCGATCACGATCGAGGCCACAAACACGAAGATTGCCGTAGATAGAGGGCCCGCTCCAGCTTGAATCCAGGGGATCGCCTTCGCCGCGTATACCAGCAGAGGTTGTAGTGTTTCATAAAAAAAGTACCAGGCCAGGCCGCTGGCAGAGGCCAATAAAAACACCACCGGGATAAAATAGTTGGTCATCCGGTCCGCGGTTGCCTGTATAGGAATCTTCGAACTCTGGGCCTCTTCCACCAACTGGATCATCTGACTCAAGAACGTGTCTTTCCCAACCCGTTTCACCAGCACTTTCAGCGAACCTCCGGAGAGAACCGTCCCGCTGGTAACCGGATCGCCCGCCTTTTTGGCCACCGCGTCCGGCTCGCCGCTGATCATGGATTCATCTACAAATCCTTCGCCATCTGTCACTTCACCATCGAGAGGGAACTTATCACCGCTCCTGATCAAAATTATATGCCCGGGCTTTACCGCCTCCACCGGAACCTCCAACACTTCGTCGCCTTGAATGAGAAGCGCCCGATCTACCCTCATGGACAACAATGATTTAATGGAACGGGAAGCCCGGTCTCTCATCCGCGACTCGATATGCCGCCCGATTAAATGGAGCGAGAGAAGCATCGGAGATATGGCTCCGAACGACAAAACATTCAAGCCGGTTAACGCCAACACGGTTGTCCCCAGAGCCGTTATGGCGCCCAACGAAACCAGGGTGTCCATATTGGTGTGAAAATGACTGACTGCGATCCAACTGCCCCTTAAGGTATCCTTCCCCGCCCAGAACAGAACGATGCCTCCGATCGCCAATTCCAGCCAATGGTACATGGGGACAGGCACCCCCAACATCGTTAAAATCATCACAACCATCAACGGCAGGGTGAATAGCAGCGCGAGATGCATATTCTTCAGGGAGCGTTCATAACGAACCTTCATGACATCGACCGGCGCTTGTTCATCCGTCACATCGTAACCGACCTTTTGAACAGCTTGTTTGACAGCCTCAAGAGGTATGGCCCGTTTGGAGACAACGACGCCTTTTTCGGTGGCCAGATTTACCGACACATATTCCGCCCCTTCGATGGTATTGAGGGCCCGCTCGACATTGCGAGCGCAAGAGGCGCAGGTCATCCCTGAAATCGTGAACGATAATGTCTGCTTTTTTTGTTCCATGATCACTCTCCCTTCCCATAAGTTAAAATATAACAAATATTGCTCGTTTTGTCAAAGCCAGGGATATGGACAGTAAGGATGAATGTGTTATTTTTTAGGGAACCAGGGAACAAAACGTGAAGTCTTCCTCTTGTAGTCAGCGTAGCCGGGCCGGCCGGCGAAGCGCCGTTCGAGAATCGGGACTCCGGAGAAGAATAATATCAAACCGGTGATGGTGAGGGGGCCGGCAATTCCAATCAAACTATGCCGCACGCCCAAAGAGAAGAAAAAGATTCCCCACCATAGCGCAACTTCGCCGAAGTAGTTGGGGTGGCGGGAATATCGCCACAATCCCCGGTCCATTATTTTCCCCTTGTTGGCGGAATCTTTGCGAAAACGAAACAATTGGAGATCAGCGGCTGTTTCGAATAGAATTCCAAACAAGAATATCCCTATACCAGCGCCCTCCAGAAGTCCGATTTCTCCGGTTCCCAATGTGTTGACTATAACGATCGGAAAGGCCACTATCAAAATAAGAATCCCCTGCATCATAAACACATACAGGAAGCTATAGATAACGAACCGGCCGCCCCACTTCGCGCGGAATTCCGCATACCTGGGGTCCTCCCCTTTGCCGCGGCTACGGAATAGAATATAGATTGCCAAACGTAAGCCCCATAATGCCACCATGGCTGTCATGGCCAGCGGCCGCGGTCCTGTCGCGCCAAAGCGGATCAACGTGTAAAAGGCAACCAGGACAAAACCCAGACCCCAGGCGATGTCCACGATCGAATTGTCCTTCAGCAATTGTGCTGCGAGAAAAAAAAGGACCATCAGCAGTAGCGTTAGGCCCAAAGATTCCACAAGAGCCTGTACCAACATACTTCACCTCCAGAATTTATTCCAATAAAAAAGCGACGGCGAGAGCTCCCGGTCCGGCATTCAAGCCCACCACCGGCGAAATATCGACCAAATAGTCGGCGGGTTTTCCCATGACCTCAGCCAGTTTTTGAGAAAACCAGGCGGCGACTTCGGGATCATGAGCGTGAAGCACAGTGTATTTCCAGAGTTTGTTTCCTTTGAGTTTATCAGAGACGATTCGCAATACTTTTTTTACATTTCCTTTCTGGCTGAAGGCTTTCTCGTACAATACCGACTTGCCTTCGGCATCGATAGCTACGACCGGCTTCAGGTTCAGCGCATTGGCCACCCATCCTTTCATTGGGCTGACCCGGCCTCCCTTGACCATGTTGTCGAAGGTTTTGACGCTAACCAATGTGGTGGACTTCGGTATCATCTGTTTCACACTGTCAACGATGTCGTCGTGCCCAAGACCGCTCTCGATTTTTTGTGCAGCCGCCAGTACCATCAAGCCGAGAGCTCCGGATAATTGGCGGGAATCGATGACCGTGATCTTTTTGCCGGTTTCAGCGCTCACTTTTTCAGCGGCCCGGAAGCTGGTGTTCCATGTCCCGCTCAGATGTTTGCTCAAATTGATGCTGATGATGGAATCGTAATATGTAGACAAAAACGAATACAAATTCACACAGTCGTTGAAGGCCGGCTGCGATGTGGTGGGGAATTGGGGTGCTCCGGGCAGCAATTGGTAGAATTGATCCGGCGTAATGGTCACTTTGTCGAGGTAATGATTGCGCCCCATATGCAAATGAATGGGAACCACGCTAACCTGGTACCTGTCCAACTCCTCCTGAGGCAGATCGCACGAGGAATCGGTCACCAACGCGATATTCCACTTCCGGTGGTTTTTAACCTCAAATTGCCGCATCATGTCGTCGGCTTTCTGATAGGTGATATCGCCGAGGTCTTTTAGCTTGAAAAATAGCTCCGCCGGTTGATTGGTATGAACGTGAATACGCAATTTTTCATCCGCTCCGGCAATGACCAGGGAATCTCCCAACGAATGCGCCACTTCGCGAATATCCGCGGGATCCAGATTTTTCCCTTCGATGACTGCCTCGGTACAATAGCGGAATTCAATGATTTCATCATCCTGTTCATCCAGCGCCGGTTCGATGGCTTTTACGCTGAGCCGTAAGATTTTTTTGAAATCCCGCTTGCTCATAAAATCTATCACCCCTTCGAGAAAATATACGAATCCCTGGGCCCCTGCATCCACAACTTTATGCTTTCTGAGGGCCTCCAATTTTTTGGGAGTGTTTTTCAAAGATATTCTGGCGGTATCTACGGTTTCGCGCATCAAGAGGATAAAATCGTCGATTTTTTCCTTCATCCGGT
>JAHELQ010000362.1 GCA_024644125.1 Candidatus Aminicenantota bacterium
GCGGGAATCCCTTTTTCCATTGGCAATCACCGCCTTCTCAAAAGCGTCCAGCACGACCGAAACTGCGCGATCGCCCAACGCGTGAACCGCCAGTTGCAAACCAGCCGCGTCCGCTTCACGCACCAGATCATCCAATTCTTCTATCGGATAAATTGCGATACCGCAAGATCCGGGATTATGGGAATAAGGATTGCTCAGCCACGCGGTGCCTGCGCCTAACGATCCATCGGCGAATATTTTCAGGGTACCGAGCCGCAACAATGGATCTCCGAAAGGAGGATGGACTCCCAATTTCCGAAGCGATTCCAGATCGGCCACCGGACACCAACGGTTGATGCGGACAGTCAACCTACCGTCGCGTAGCAATTCTTGATACACATCAAAATCTTCAGCGGTAGCATTATCTCCGATGCTGGTTATTCCCAACGACGCCGCATGCTCGATGGCTCTCAAAACCGCGGCCTTTTTTCTGCCGCGATCCGGCGGGGGAATTACCCGCCTCACCAAATCCATCGCCGTGTCTTTCAAAATTCCTGTCGGTTCGCCGGTTATAGGATCCCGCTGAATTTCGCCTCCTCTGGGATCCGGCGTGCCGGGTCCGATACCGGCTAATTTTAACGCCAGACTATTGGCCAGAGCCACATGGATATCGATCCGATGGACAAAAACCGGGTGATTGGGGGTAAGCCAGTCGATTAGATCTCGATTGGGGTAACGATGGGACGCCCAGGTTTCATGATCCCAATTACCGCCGGTAATCCACCCTCCCGGCGGTTGCGCCGTTGCGAACGTACCGATCCTGCGGCCGAATTCCCCTTCGTCTTTTGCGTCACGCAAATCGATGCCCATCAAATAGGCGCCACCGTCGGCAAAATGGACATGGGAATCGTGAAATCCAGGAAGCGCTAATCGCCCTTCCAGATCGATCACCCGGGTTCCATCTGTTTTCAGAGCCACAATATCCCGGTCCCGCCCCAGGGCGACGATTCTTCCCCAACGGACAGCCAGGGCTTCAACCCGCGGTTGCCGCTCATTCAACGTGACAATATTGCCGTTCCTCAAAATCAAGTCGATCATATAGCTATCCTGGGCCTACACGGCCATTTAATTGGAAATCAACGTAACAATGAAATAATTTCCGGTCATTCGGTATTTGAGAGGATAAAACACGCCGACGCCAATCTCTTTGAAGTCTTTCAGAAGAATAAAATCCTCCGCATTCCGGGGAAGGCGGGATAGATTGTCTGTCTGGTAGATCATGGCGGCATTGGCATTCAAATCCCCGAAGGCCGAAGCGTCGTCAGAAGAGGAAAAATACCGCTTACGCGCAATTCCCAACGCCATATCACTGAGCTTCTCATCCAATTTCATAGACTTCAAACCGAGGGTGTCACGAATGGAATTGACCTCTCCAATAACAATACCCGCCAGCTCGGAAACCGACAATTCAAAATACTTGTCGCCGAAAAAAAGTACAGTCACCGCGTAAGCGCCGCCGGGATACTCATCATTCCTGCCCAACTGAACGCCCAGACTCAAACTGTTGACCCTCACCCTGGTGGTTTCCTTTTTGATCTCCTCGAGAATTTCATCCAGATCAGGCGAAAGTATAGAGAGGAGTCTGAATTTGCCCCATTCTTCAGGAGCGGTGGCCACAAAGCCATTCAAGTCTTTTCCCGCCAATTTTCCCAGGCACATCTCGCGCGTGGCTACCTGCATATCCCCCATTGAAATCAAAGGATATTTATATTCTTTAAAGAACCATTCCTGCAATCCTACAACCAATCTTTCTTCCGCGCTATCCGCCTCCAAAGGGGAGAATGTGCGGGCAAAATCCTGCGTGATATAATACTCCTCCCCACGCTTCACCGCTGCGATGCCGCAATGGGTGAATCCCGGATCCAGAATATTGTCGCGGTGCTGGGGACTATTCATCAACTCTTGATGAACGATTTTTGCCACATAAGTCTGGCTATAGGCGACATTTTCCCCATGACTGATAAAATAGATCCCCGCCTCCCGCATCCGCACAGGAAGCGTTTTATAATCGGAAAAATAGTGGCTCAACTTTTTTTCCGCCGTCATTTTCTGCGAATGCCCAAGAGCCACAAACTCCAGAAGCGAATCCGGCTCGAGGGCTTTCAAGCCCCGCTCCAACCGGGCCTGATTCATCAACTGGAACAAATCCTGCGCCACCCGCTCAGGACTCTCCATCTCCCGCTGCTTCGCCGACTGCGCAAACCCCATCGTCCCGCAGGCCGAAACCATGACCAACACAGCCATAAACCACCCAACCAATCTCACATTCAATCTCAAACGCATCATAATATAATACCATACATCCCCCCCCACATTCCACAAAAACCAGTACAAGATAAATACCCCCCCAAAAAAGTAAGGTAATCAGACTATTTTTTTCTTTAAAGCTTCCTTCCCTCGAAGATCCATTCCCCTTATCCAGAAAGCATATAGAACAAAGGCTAGTTAAAACCTCAAAAAAACAAAATCTCCCATAACGATTGTCATACAATAATATCAAAGAAATCAGACATTTTGGGGTCTTGCAAGTCCAAAATCACTCAGATATACTGGTGAAAGAATTAGAGGCCAATAATTCTGAATGTTTGCTAATTGCGTTTCAATATAAAAAAAAGAAATTTTTGTGTTCAAACTTTTGGCGGGAGGAGCATAAATTATTTTATGCCATAACAATTAATAAGGAAACTACTTTTCGCCAGGGGCGTTACCTATGTAACATTTGGATACAAATATATTAAAAAGGAGAATAAATCATGGCAAAACATCATGTAAGATCCCAAAGAAACCGGGATCATCGCTTCACCAGGTTTTCTTTTCTACTCATATTTCTAACAATCTTGTTTTCATCTTCCGCATTCGGTTTTTATGCTCCTCTCACCAATTACACTGCAAGTTACAACGGAAGCCTTATCAAACTCAGTGTGTATGATCCTTACAGAGGAACAACCGTCGAAAGCGATTGGCTGGATTACCTAACAGATTTCAGGCAATCAAACGGCGTCGCAAGCTGGCTTTCGGCTTCCGATGAAATGACCGTAGCCGTCTATGATCCGGCGAGAAGTACACCATGGCGAATTGGCACACGCTCCAATGTTCTAGCTCCTGGCTATCATACAAATGACCATGGTCACGCCGCAATTTATGCGATTCCCAACGGATCTCCGAGTGTAGTTATTTCAAAATACAGCCCCGAAAATGGCTCCTGGGACTTTCCCGGCTTAGTGACTGGATCGCTAGTTGATTTAACAATATATATCAGAGATCAACTTATGATAATATATTACATAGATTATGAACAAGATCCCTACCATCTTGATGCATACGCTCTAGACGAAAGGAATGGAGCTAGAACGAAGATCATTACTCCGTTTGTTTCTCCAATATCAGATCTTTCTGTTGACGAAGTAGGGAATATTACATACGTGGATCCCGATAATGAAACAAACTACATGGCTTATCATTTTGATCGTTACATCGGTCCAGATACCTACGGTGAATGGCGAGGTCCTTCCACCACAGAAGTGTTCAAAACAAAGGCAATGGCCTGCATAGTAGAAGAGCAAACAGTATCTGGTAGTCCTTCACCAGAAAACGTTTGGTGGTTCTTTGATTGTTCTATTGGCAGCACAAGTAGCTCGATTGATTTTAAAGATGGATTTGCCACAACTCAACGTGCTCCGGGGCACCCCTTTACTACAAATAGCACATTCAGAGTAGAACAAACAGTCTGCAATACATTCAACTGCGATTGTCATTACACCGATATTACAAATACAATTGTAGCTCCAACCGGGTCGATTACAATTGCGGATCTACATCCTACCTATGACCGAGATGTCAATCTCAGCTTCACATACTCTGGAGAAGTAGATTTGATGCGCTTAAAAAATGAGAATAATTCTCTCTGGGGCTCCTGGTTCTATGCCACTCCTGTATATAATTGTTGGCAGTTGAGTGCCGGATATGGGACTAAAACTGTCTCAGCTCAATTTTTTGATGATGACCTGGACAAGATTTCCCAGGAATACACCGCGCAAATCGATTACGTTGCTCCAATAGCGGTTACATCTCCAAATGGAGGGGAATACTTGAAGCAGGGCAATACATATTACGTCACATGGACATATCCAGGCCCCAATGCTGTAAAAGTTGAATTATGGAATAATGGTTCTTTTCAAGCCACGTTGGCAAGCGCAATCTCTCCAGGAACGACCTCAATAATGTGCACAATTCCCGTCAATCACAATGAGGCTTCAACTTGGTTCGGTTCAAACTACAAAATCAGGGTCACGGATGTAATATTCAACAATTATGACGAAAGTGATGGCAATTTTCACATAGGCGATATCTGGATGACCGCACCCAATGGAAGTGAATCCATTGTACTGGGTACGTCTTACAGCATCCAATTCACCGCCAGGGAAATTCCGAGCGACCCGATTAAAATTACCCTTTGGGACAATGATGTTAAGATTGGAGCAATCGCCGACAATATCACCATCACCAATCCCGAAAATTCCATTTCCTGGACATTGGTTGGCGACCTCATAGACGGCAGTGGCTGCACGGGCATTAATGAAGAGATAACTTCTTTAGGTGCTAACTTCAAAATCCAGGCGAGAGCTGGAACAACTGAATTCAAAGATTCCAGCGATTCAAATTTCACAATAAACGGTATAAGAGTTTCAGCACCTAATGGAGATTATTGCAACAGCGGTGAGATTGTAAATCAAATACTTATCTATGGAAATCAATACTCGATTTCTTGGGACGCTCTCTCTCTCCCTACCGGAGATATAAAAATAACATTGATGCAAGGCACCACTACCCTTGGAGTTATTGCGACAGATCTCCCCAACACTCAGACTAGCTATAACTGGACTGTGGGAAAGGATTTAAACGGAAACGACTTTACTCCTTCTACTGGAACCGGATTCAAAGTTAGAGTAAGAGTCAAAGACCAAGCAGTTATAGATGAAAGTGATAATTCTTTCGAGATTCAAAATCCATAAGAGTTACCGATCTTAAACGCCTAAAATAATCCCCGCGTTTTATAATGAAACGCGGGGCTCTCCCTCGTTGAATAACACATTCCACAAAATGCACCTCTAATCTCAGACTTTGATTTTAATGGAAAAATCCGTTACAATATGCGGGATATGAAAGAGTTTTCCGCGACCTTGATTGACGAGAACGAAGGGCATTTGTTCAGTGTAGATCTGTACGGAAAAAAAGAGTATATATATAAGAACCGATGCGGCATTCTCGATAGGAATTGGAATGGTCGGTGGGAAAACCGTTCGCAGGAGTGCCATTCATTGGAAAGCGCTTCCGGCGATGTGCGCAAGTCAAAGGGCTTGAGAGGGCGCAAGGAAAAAGAGGTAACCCTGGGATTCCAGCCGGGAATCATCGCTCGAGAAAACCGGTTGGTGCTACAATACCTTCAAAGCCAGAAGATCCCTTACTGGAAGCTGATATTCAGGACATCTTCCCAGCGTAGAATCATCTTTGCCTCAGGCGACAACGAATACCACAATCATTTTCTTCATTATAGCCTGTTGGTTCAACTACAACTGAACGGCCGGACAATCGAGTTGGGGGAAGGCAATACCGGCGGCAACAAATTTAACCAGGATGGGTTGATCGCCCGCATCGAGTCTATGCTCAGCAGTCACCGGGAGGCATCTAAAAAAAAGATTTCCGGTTCTATGCCGGTAATCCTGAACCAAGGAGATGGGGGTATTT
>JAHELQ010000363.1 GCA_024644125.1 Candidatus Aminicenantota bacterium
GAACGGATAAGTTGGGAGATGGAGTTTTGCGGGTCTGGAGTTTTTGAATAGCCGGCTCCAGTCGATTGGGACGCCGGCGGTCCAGATGCGCCCGATTTGTTGCAAGGTGTAGAGGCGATCGTCGATCGCTTCTTTGTGGTGGCGCGCCATGTTGACGATGGGAGTTTGCGCCGTGGATGCGGGGTGGCGGCTAACAAACATGCTGAGGCCGCGGCCAGGTCCCACCTGGATAAATACTGGATTGGGCTCTGCGAACAACGTGGTCAGGCCGTCGCAGAAGCGGATGGTCTGCTGGAGGTGACAGGCCCAGTACTCTGGATCCCGCGCTTCGGCGGCGGTGATCCAACGGCCGCTGAGGCCGGAGATGTAAGGCAGTTTCGGTTCGTGTCGCTCCACCGCCGCCACTGCCCGCCGGAATTCCTCGACGATCGGTGCCATCATGGCCGAATGGCCGGCCCGCGGAACTTTCAGCAACAGGCATTCGTGATCGAGAGCATCCAGGGTTCGCTTCAAGTCATCGACGGCTTCGACCGTGCCTGACACAATGCACAAAGACTCTCCGTTGACCGCCGCCAGCCAGAGGTTCTCCTTCATATACGACCGGAGCTCGCGCTCCGGCAGCGGGACGCTGAGCATGGCGCCATCGGGAACCCGGTGCATCAGACGGCCCCGAAGGGCCGATAGGCGCAGCGCGTCATCCAGACTGAACACTCCAGCCAACGTTGCCGCCACATATTCGCCGAAGCTATGCCCGATCATGGCTGCGGGTGTGATTCCCCAATGGAGAAGAAGGCGCGCTAGCGCGTATTCCACCGCGAATTTGATGGGCGATGTGTAGGTGAATTGGTTTATCGCCTCCGAAGCCGCCTCGATCTGGTCTCGATGGGCGGGATAGAGAACCGGCTCGATGTCGAGTTCGCACTCGCTTTTCAAAAAGGCGAAGCACTGCCCCATCACCTGCCGGAAGACCGGCTCGCCCTCGTACAGGTCCCGGCACATGTTGACATACTGGTTGCCCTGGCCGGAGAACATAAATATGACGAAGGGCCCATCGCCGATGACCGACTGCCGGAGCATATCCCCCGCTTCCAGTTGGCCGATGCCGTCTTCGGCGTCCCCGCAAACCACGATGCCCCGTTGCCCGAATGCCTTTCGCCCGGCGGCCAGAGTGAACGATACGTCGTCTAGCCGGGCTTCGGGGTGAAGCCGCAGATAATCCGCCAGCCGGGCGGCGGCTTCCAGCAACTGGCCATCGCTTTGGGCCGAGAGGGGCAGAAGATGATACTCTGCCGGATGGTTTGTTGCCTGTCCCCGATGATCCCGATCATCGATGTGGTCTTGCAGGATCACGTGCACATTGGTGCCGCCCAGGCCGAACGAGCTGACGCCGGCGATACGCCGCCGATCCGCAACCTCCCATCGTTTGGCCTTGTCAATGACGTAGAAGGGACTCCGCCGGAAATCGATGGCCGGGTTCGCTTCTTTGAAATGAAGACTGGGTAGGAGGGTTCGCTTCTGGAGCGAGAGCACGGTCTTGATCAAACCGGCGATGCCGGCTGCGACGTCCAGGTGGCCGATGTTGGTCTTGACCGAACCGAGGACGCAATAGTTCATCTTTGGGGTGTCGAAGGCCTGGATCAGTCCCTCCACCTCGATGGGGTCCCCCAATGTGGTGCCGCTGCCATGGGCCTCAACCAGTCCGATCCCGGATGCGTCGATGCCGGCTGCCGCGATGGCGGCTCGAATAACTCTTGCCTGTCCCCTGGAACTGGGAGCTGTGAATCCCGCTTTGTCCGAGCCGTCGTTGTTCACACCCCAACCGAGAATCTTCGCCCGGATGGGATCCCGATCTTCCAGAGCTTTTGCCAACGGCTTGAGAATCACCGCGCCGGCTCCGTTTCCGTTCAATGTGCCGGCCGCGTCTTTGTCGAAGGCGCGGCAATGGCCGTCGGGCGACAATATCATCCCCTCCCGGTATAGATAGCCATGACGATCGGGAATCGTGAGACACACCCCTCCCGCCATCGCAACGTCGCATCGCTGCTGAAGCAATGCCTCGCAACCCATGGTCACCGCCAGAAGCGACGTGGAGCACGCGCTCTGGACCGCCACCGCCGGCCCCCGCAGGTTCAACTTGTACGCCACCCGCGTCGCCAGGTAATCTTTGTCGCAAAATTGCAATGCCTGCCATTTTTCCAGGAATTCACCCTCGCCGTCGAAGAGTGTCGCCAGCTCCCAATGGGGATTGGGGGTGGCGCCGGCATAAAGGCCGATGGTCTGGTGCGTCGCGAAGGGGTCGATGCCCGCATCTTCCAGCGCCTGCCAGCACACCTCGTGAAACACCCGCATCTGCGGATCCATGATGAAGGCTTCGCCCGGCGAATACCCAAAGAATTCTGCGTCGAAGCAATCATCGTCGTCAAGGACTCCTTTGGCCGGAACGAATTGCGGATCGTCCAGCAGACTGGATTCGACTCCGTGTTCTAACAACTCTTCGCGGGTGAAAAAACGGATGGATTCAATCCCGTTCATCAGGTTCTTCCAGAAGGTCTCGATGTCTTTTGCGCCGGGGAAACGACCCGCCATGCCGATGATGGCGATGGCGCGTTCGCTTCGGAGGGATGGCTCGATCGAGCCTTCGTCGCTATCGGTTGCTTCATCGCTGCTATCGCCAGTGGCTACTTCCGCTTCCGGCGCCTGTCCCTGTTCCAGATAGCGCGCCAATTTTCGAACCGTGGGATATTGGAACAATGTGGTGACTGGCACGCTACGCCCGATCTCTTTCTTCAATTGGGCCGAGAGGCGGATCATCGAGAAAGAATTACCGCCGCAATCGAAGACGTTATCGTCAAGGCCGACGCGCTCGCGGTCGAGTACCATTCGCCAGACCGACGCTACCTGCTCTTCCAGTCCCCGGGCCGGCGCGGTATAGGCGGTCGTTGCGGAGAGCGAGCTCCCTTCGGAGAGTAACGCCTTACGATCCGGCTTACCGGCGGCGGTGCGAGGGATCCGGTCGATGATGTAGAATTGCGTTGGAATCATGTAATCCGGCAAAGCGGCCGCGAGGTGGCTCTTCAAGGGATCTGGATCTGCCAGCGACTGCGAGGGGACGATGTAGGCAGCGAGAATAGCTTCGCCGCCGGGGCCGGGTTTTGACATCACCACAGCGGCGGCGATGAGCGGATGCTCCAGGAGACGGTTCTCGATCTCGCCGGGCTCGATTCGGAAGCCACGAATCTTCAGTTGCTGGTCGATGCGGCCCAGGTATTGGATATCGCCGTCCCGATGCAGGTATGCCAGGTCGCCGCTTTTGTACCAACCATCGACAAACCGTTCCGCCGTCAATTCCGGCCGGTTCAGATAACCAGCGGCGACGCCCGCGCCGCCGATCCACAATTCTCCAGGTATCCCCGGCGGTTGAAGCTTGCCGAAACGATCTCGAATCGCCAGCTTCATATTGTCCAGAGGCGCGCCGATGGGAACTCGCGCTCGCAAAGTCCACTCTTCCAGCGAATATCCGGCGGAATAGACCGTCGCCTCGGTGGGGCCGTAGAGATTTTCCAACCGGGCCCGAAGGCCGGTTCGGCGGAAAGATTCCACTACCTCCGGCAGCAACGCTTCGCCCGCGGCGAAAATGTATTTCAAACAGAATAAATTCTCGATATCCGCTTCTTCCAACGAGGACAAAAAGAGTTTCAACATAGAGGGGACAAAATTGACGTGGCTCGCCCGCTGCCGCGCCATAACGCGGACCATGGCGGCCGGATCTTTTTCCAGTCCCGAAGGCAGAATAGCCAATCGGCCTGTCCCCCGCAGGATGCAGAAGATCTCGCTCACGGACACGTCAAAACAATACGATGTCTTGAGCAGGAAGGCATCGCTCTCTTCCAGCGGATATCGCCGCTCCAGAAGATTCAGTAGATTCGCCGCCGATCGGTTCTCGATCATCACTCCCTTCGGAGTTCCGGTGGAGCCGGAGGTGGTGATAATGTAAGCGGGATCAGTCGATGCGGGTTCGATCGCCGGCACCGGGTATTCATCGGCGGATTCGATGCCATGCTCGATGGCCACGATCGGAAGACGATCTGCCGGAAGATTGGGATATGGTTTGTCGCAAATCACCATCATCGCTCCGCTGTCCTCGAGGATGAGAGCGATGCGCTCTTCGGGGGCGTCCGGGTCCAGGGGCAGGTAGGCGGCGCCCGAGTGGATGATGGCGAAGATCCCGATCACCATCTCGATATTCCGTTCCGCCATGACCGCGACGATTTTTCCTACCGTAGCCCCCGCTCTAGCCAGTCTTCCCCCAAGAGTCGCGGCTTCGGCGAGAAGGTGTCGATGACTGAGATGAAGATTCCCCTCTTCGACCGTCAGTACCACCGCGTCCGGATGTTTTATCGCCCGGTTGCGGTGCATGGTACCGAGGGTCGCCTCCCGGTCAAAGGCAGTCGAAATTCCGTTCAAAGACGAGACCATATCGAGCTTCCACGTCTCCGGCAAGAAGTCGAGCTCGCGTATCCCGAGATCCGGTTCGTCCAACAATTGCCGAAGAATGAGTAGATATTGCTCCGGCATGCGCTCCACAATTTCTGGCTGGACGCGGCGGTCGTCGAACACCGCATCGATGGATACGTCGTCGAAGAGGGAGATGTGAAGCGCCAACGGGTAATGGGTGCGCTCTGCCATCGCGAACTCTCCAAAAGCGATGGGAGCTTCGCCTCCGGCGTCTTTGAGCCGTTGATCCAGCGGGTAGTTTTCCACCACCACTAGCGTATCGAAGGGTTCTCGCCCTTGCGGCAGGCCGGCGTATTTGGCGATGGCGGGGATCGAGGCTTGTTCGAAAGGGGCTCGTTCTTGAAGGTCCCGATGAAGCCTCTGGAGCGCATAAGCTAGCGTCTCTTCTTCGCAGTTACGCATCCGCGTTGGGATGGTGTTGATCAACAGTCCGGCGATTTTATCGATGCCATCGATGGCCGCCTGCCGTCCCGAGACGGTGGCGCCGAATAGGACATCGCCACAATCGTAATAATGCTGTAAAAGTAACCCCCACGCCCCATACAAAAACGTCGCCGACGTGATTTGCAGTTTCGAGGCGGCGTCGGTAAGCCGGGTCGCCAGTCCCTCCGAAACCTGGAAGCGGACAATTCCCCGATCTGGATCTTCATCAGCCTCTTCGACCGGCGGGAGCCATAACTCCAGCGGCGGTAGCGGATCGTAACCATCGAGATACCGCTTCCAGAAGGCCTCGTCGTCCTCTTGCGACCGTCGCTTCATATAATCCACAAAGGTCTTGAAGGGGATCCCGCCTGATATGTGCGGAGCCTGTCCCCCGGCAACCGCCGAGTACAGCTCGCTGAAATCAGAGAGCAGGATGCCGGTGCTCCAGCCGTCCAGAATGATGTGATGAAAGTCCAGGGTCATGAGGTACCGCTTCGACCCGGTTTGCCGCAAACTCACCCGGAAGGGCGGCCTCCTCAGGTCAAACGGCTGGCGACGGCCCTTCGCCACCGCTGGGGACAGGCTGTCTTCAAACCGGATGTCCGGCTGCGGAGACTTGAGCACCACCTGGAGAGGCTGCTTCGCCTCTTGCCAGCGAAAGCAGGTTCGCAGTACATCCCGTCGCGCTATCACCGCCTTCCAGGCCCGCCGGAACAGTTCCTGGTCCACAGCCCCCAGAATGTCAACCGACAGGCGCTCGACGTACCTGTCCCCTTCCGGGTCCTGCAAATAATGAAACAACATCCCCTCCTGCAACGGAGTCAGGGATA
>JAHELQ010000364.1 GCA_024644125.1 Candidatus Aminicenantota bacterium
CACAATTCCCCTCTTCCTGGCGGGTTTTTTGTATTAGCCTTCTCACCTGTCCCCTATTTGTTCCTATTATTTTTTGCTGGAGAAATAAAATCTTTTTATGTATACGAAGTGGTTGACATGTCTAATGATGGGATACATAATGTAAACATGCGAGCGACAGGAGGCTCCGATGATAAAAAAAATGATTAAGCATGGAAATAGCGCGGCGCTGATTATAGATAAACCGATCATGGAACTTCTAGAGCTGGATATTGATAAACCTGTCAAAATTACCACTGATGGGAAAAGTCTGATTATTTCGCCAATATCTGAAGGTGGCCGGTCCGACAAATTTGAACGTTCAATAGATAAAATCAACAAAAGGCATCAAAAAACTCTGGAGAAGCTGGCACGCTAATATGGATGATCCACTATTTCTGACTGTCCAGGAAATTCTAAAAATTCACTGTAATCAGATTGAATTGTATGGCGGATCAGCGGGCTTGAAGGATGCATCTTTACTAGACTCAGCAGTGGCAATGCCGAAGGCGACCTACAATGGCGAGTATTTGCATCCTGATATCTATAAGATGGCGGCGGCTTATACATATCATCTGTGTTTAAACCATCCATTTGTCGACGGCAACAAGCGAACGGCGTTGGTAGCGGGATTATTGTTTCTTGATTTCAATGGGATTGATATCGAAGATCCAGACGGAGTTTTATACGAGGCAATGATTAAAATCGCTTCAAACGAAAAGGACAAAGATTACTTAGTGAACCTATTCGAGCAACTTCACGTCAACGTTTAAGCTATCTTTGCTCACCACACATTAAATCACCTGTCCCCTATTTTCCCTATTTATTTGATGGGTTATGTAGGGGGGGATTTTTTTTGTTTTTTTTTGTGTTGATTTGATGGGGTTTTGGGGGTGGAGGGGTTTTTTTTGAAGAAAAAATATATTTATGTATTGACTATACTTAGTCGTTGCTGTAGAATGCGTTATGTAAGCTTATGATACTTTCTAGATAGTATCTATCAGGCTTGCGCAAATTAAATCAACAGGAGATTAAGTATGAAAACAAAACATTTTACCACAGGTGAACGGCTGGATGCCTTGCGAGTGATGATGGAGGGTATCTCCACGCACAAGGAAGAAATGACGGCCATTGGGATTAGCGACGCCTTGCTTCAGGAGGTCGCCGACCAGAAGGCGGCGGTTGAGTCGGCGGATGTGCAGCAGGAGCAATTGAAGGCTCAACTGAAAGTCGCCACAGACAAGGTTCAGAAGGAGATGAAGGCGTTGCTGCGCCTTTATAGCAAGTTGCGTAAAATCTTGAAAGCTTTTTATCCGCAGAAATTCTGGTTGACGTTCGGCATCGGGGCGAAGCGGTAATCCAGAGGATTTATCGCTGAATCGGTGAGAACAATGAGACGAAACTCCAGCGGATCAATTGACCGGGATTGCGGTCGGGACCGTTGCAATCGCGGCGGGCGCGGCATTGACCGCGAAACGAGCGGCGCTGGTTGCGGAACGCGCACACTTGACTGCGCAACGAGCATCGGTGATTGCGAAATGAGCGGCTCTGGTCGCGGAATGAGCGAAGTTGATTGCGGTACGCGCGGCTCTGGTCACAGAATGAGCGACTCTGGTCACAGAATGAGCGCCTCTGGTCACGGAATGAGCGACTCTGGTTGCGATACGAACGTAAGGTTCCGGCACATGAGCGGGTACTCCTGTGGGAAAAACAAAATGAAAATGGACACTCATAATGTGTTGACTGTCAGGAAGAGATCCTGAGTTTTTTTGGCCACTCGATTACATAATTACTACTAATTGACCGCTGGGGTTTCCGTTCTCACTTGAATCACATGGCGCCGGTTTCCAGCCGGCGCTGTTTTTATAAGGAGAATAGGATGAACGAGATAAAGATTGACGAGATACGGATGATGAAAGAGATTGCCGGACGGATGCAGGAGGTTCGGCGGCGGATGGAGTTGCCGCGGCTGCGGATGGCTGAGATTTTAGGGATGTCGTACTCCTCTATGGGGAAATATTTTAACGGGACGCAGACGGTAGGCGTGCCGGTGTTGCTGCGGTTGTCCGCCTATTTGGGGGTGTCGCTGGATTGGTTGCTGGTGGGGCATGGGGGGATGATGAGGGATGAGGTGGAGGAGCGGAAGCGGCGGATGGAGCCGCTGGTTGAGAGTTTACTGGAGGACGGCGACCTTTGCTCGTTGGTGGAGGGGTTGCTGGCGGATGCCGGGCTGCGGTACGAGGTGTTGAATTATTTTTTTAAGGCCAAAAACAGGATTGGCGGCTCTTAGTTGTCGTCGAAGAGTTCGATGAAGAACTTGACTTGCTGCGGGAGGTTTTCCTTTAATTGCATGTAACAGCCGGGACAGGAGGTGACGACTGTTCCGGCGTCGTTTTTTTCGAAGACGGTTTGGCGCCGGTTGAGAATTTGTTTTGAGGTTTTGGGAAAGCCGATGCTGAAAAAACCGCCGAAACCGCAGCAATAGGTCGAAGCGTCGTCAACGTAGCGGTCGCCCAATTGGCGCATGAAGTGGCGGGGTTGTTCCTTGATGTTGTGGGATTTGAGGTTGTGGCAGGGGTCGTGGTAGGTGATTTTTTTACCGTCCGCGCCGGTCAGGGTTTTGGCGATGGGGGCGTCTTTGCAATGCTCGAAGATGAATTCGGTTAGTTCGAGGACTGTGGTGTCTGTGAGGCCGTAGTATTCCCTGATGGCGGAGACGCCGCTTCCACAGGGGATCACCAGGTATTTGAAGTCGTACTTATCGAAGACCGCGATGTTTTTGTCGCGGAATGTGGCGAATTTGTCCTGCCAGCCGGTGGAGAGGAAGGGGAATCCGCAACATTTGAGGTCTTTGGGCAGGGCGACGGAGAACCCCTGGTTCTCCAGGAAGCGCTTGATTTTCACCAGGAGGTGGGAATAGAATTTCGACAGGACGCAGCCGGGGAAGAGCAGGATGTCGTATTGTTTTTGGGTGTCGCGGGTGTACTGTTTACGCAGGCTGACATTCTTGACGCGGGGCAGGGTGAGAAAGCGGCGAAGCGGGGTTCGGGCGGCGAGGCCCATGGCCCAGGCCATGTGTTTGAAGAGGGCGGTCTGGTAGATGGTGAGGATGAATTTTTTGATCAAGGGCAAACGGCCGTGATCGAATAGTTTATGCCGGTATTCCAACATCATGGGGACGAATTCCACTTTATTGGTGCAGATCTGCTGGCAACTGCCGCAAACCAGGCATTTGGAGACGAGCTTTTTGTTCAGGGAGTTGGGCGCCAGTTCATCCTTCATCACCGCTTTGATGATGTTGATCTTGCCGCGGGGGGCGTTGGGTTCGATTTTGTCCGCGTTGTAGACCGGGCAGGCGAAGAGGCAATTGCCGCAGGAGGAACAAACTTTCGAAATCTCGTTTATGTCGAATTTTTTTTCGTTCATTGTTTCCGTTTATGTTTTTTGTATGGCGAATCCGTCAGCCGCCGGCCAGACGGCGTAACACCGCCTGGATCTTTTCTGTCACCACGTCCCAGGCGAAGTTGTCCCGAACGTAGTTGTATCCCTTGCTTCCCATGTCGCGACGCAGCTTACGAGATGCGGATATGCTCCAGCAGGACCTCCGATTGCCGGTTCACCAGCACCGGCGTGTGTTGCGAAAATGACTCGAGGGTGGTGATGGAGAGAGATTCCAGCGGAGAGGGTTGCACCGAACAGACGGCGCCTTTGAAGGCGGAGAGTTTCTCTTCCTCCGACACGTAGCCGAGGTAGCGGAGACCGTCGATGTCCGGGATATCCATCAATTGTTTGCCCAATAACACAAAGTCCAGGAGCCGTTCCTTCCTCAATTCCCGGTAGGCGTTGAAGGCGATCTCGAGACCTTTGCCCCGCTCGATGCGGCCTGCGTAGACGATGTAGGGGAGAAATTCCAGATAATTCTTGCGGAAGAGTCCTTCGTCGATGCCGGAGCGGATGTCCAGGCCGGTGCGCGCCAATTCCATCAGGTTGGGGGGATTGAAGAAACGTTTGACCATCTCCATCTCGGCGCCGGTGAGAAAGAGCAGGGCGTCGGGGCGGGAGAAGACCGGTCTCATGAGGTTCATGTGGATGGGGAGCTCGTCGTGGGCTGTGGGGAAGAGGATGATGGGTTTGTGGATGGCTTTTTGCCCCTCCACAGTGGTGAAGTAGAGGTAGGTGAAGAAGATGAAGATGTCGTAGTCGTCCTGTCGGCTGGCGATGGCGTCGATGAGGCGGGGGCAGTAGGGCCCCTGCCGTACGATCCAATCTTCCTCATCCCGGTCTTCGGGGTTCGCAGCGAAAAATCGCTGCGAATAGGCGTTGAAGCTCTCGATGTCCCGTTCGCGCTCCACGTCGAAGCGTTGGATGAGGACCCCTTTGAGGATGGACTCCCCTTCCGGGTAATGGGGCTTCCAGGTGATGTAATCTTTGGCAGTGGTGGTAAATACCGTCACATCGCAACCGCCGGCGTTGAGCCGTTCGGCCACGTCGCGGGCCAGCGTTTCGGCGCCGCCCACTACATCTTTTCCGTACCGTTGAACGACAATGGCTACTTTGATCATAATTCTTCGAGTAGCCGATAAAACGATTCCGGCCGGGAAGCCTTCTTATAGTCTTCGATGCGAGCTTCCTGAAAAGTTTTGATCCTGGAGTTGAGCTCCGTGTCGGCGATCATCCGTTCCAGCAAGGCCGCCACATCCTCGTAGCGTTTGTCGTTGAACACGATGCCGCCATCTCCCAACGTCTCTTTGACGGCGCCGGCATTGTAAGCGGCCACCGGAACTTTCAGGAAGCAACTCTCGATCAACGGCAGGCAAAAACCTTCGTGCTCGCTCATGCTGAGAAACACGTCGCCCAACCGGTACACCGAGAGTAATTCCTCGAATGGGATATGGCCGGTGAATACGATGTCGTCGGAGGTGAGGAGAAAACGCGAGGCCAGGTCGCGCACCGCGAAAAAGTATTTGGGCAGGGTATCGGTCTTGCCGGCCACGATGAGGCGGATGGAGGGATTGATGTATTTTTTGTAGAAGAATACAGTTTTCACCAGGTCTTCGATTTTTTTGTTGGGGCTGATGCGTCCCACGAATATGATGTTGGAGCGTTCGTCGTCGTAGAGGTTGTAGTAGGGGGCGCTGTGTTTGCCGGCGTAATCGTCCAACCGGATCATGATGGGAAACACCCGGACGTTCCGGTACCCCAATTCTTCCAGCTCCCCGGCATTGTATGTCGAGTCGGCGATGGAGAGATCGAAGGCATCGTAGAGCCGCGCCAGGTGATTGCGCCCTTCCTGGGTGAAACGGACCAGGTCGTCGGAAAAATCGGTGAAAAAATGGGGCGGCGTGATGTTGTGATACACCATCACCTTCTTGCCCGGGACGTCGATGAAAAAATCGGTCAATCGCGAGGGGATGGCGAAGTGCAAAATCTTGACTGAATCGGGATCGGGTTTGTAGTCTTCAAAAAAAACCGCCCGGTCCCGCATGTTCTCGTCAATGGTCATGGCGACGATGCGGCTCTCGATCCCCCGTTCCAGCAAATATTCGTGCAGCCGGAGCGTTGAATTTCCAATGGCGTCTCCATAATGAAACGCGGGTAAAAATTGTTCTTCGGTCATCCCTATTTTTATCAAAAAAGAAGGGGCAGGTCAATAGGCATATATCGTTTAAGTACTTGACAAATTCAAAAAAATAGTATATTATAGTTTATAATTAACAATAAATTAGAGGAGGAACAAAC
>JAHELQ010000365.1 GCA_024644125.1 Candidatus Aminicenantota bacterium
TTTTTGCGTTTATTCTACCTCTGGTTGGGATCAAAGTGTTTGGGCTGTTGCCGCTGCAACCGGTTTGGCATCCATTTTTGCTTGGACTGTTGGCTTTTAGCGTGCCGTGCCTCATTTTCTGGATTTCCGCGTCTGCCCGCCGCCGCAGGAAATGCTGAAGCGGCGGGTGTAACTTTGATAGTTTATTTCCCTTCTTTCGGAATTATACACAAAAATTTCAACGGCGTTTCGCCGGTGTTCTGGAACTGGTGGGTTTCATTGGGGAGAACCAGAGCGAAATAGTCTTTTTGAACCGGTATCGAACCGTTCTCGGTGTTGACCTGTCCGGTTCCCTCCAGGAAGTAGACCTCATGCTCCCATGGATGGGTGTGCAAAGGTGAATGGCCGCCGGGCTCCAATTCGAACAATCTCAGGTAGAAATTTGGAGCGCCGGAATCCTGGCCCACCAACCAGCGAATGGAGGCGTTTTTCACTCCTTCCATGTGAATGGCGCTTTTTTCCACTTCGTCATATTTTTTTACGATCATGTGTACCTTCTCCTTTCAAATTGCAACGCTTCATTGTAGCCGAATCCACGGCAGTTTTCAACTCGTTCCCCGCTAAAAGTGCAGCATGAGTTCATACCTGAGCCAATGACTGCTATCGGCCCATTCAAAGTAAAAATCACCGGGGGTGAAATATTCCCAGACAAAATGGCTGTCGAGATGTTTGTTTATCTTGATATCCAGGCGGGCGATCAATAGATGGCCGCGATCTTTGCCTCTGCCTCCGGGGAAGATGGCTGTCGGATATTGCAATGCGCATAGTTTAAAATACGAGAGTTTAAGATTGACATCATCGCTTAATTTCGATAGAAGAGTCAAATATAGTGATCTCAGATTGCTCCAATAAGCGACGCCGTTCTCGCGAATGAGAGTGTAAATGTAGGATTCACTCCACTTGGGGAAACGGCCAAATACCGGATCCCAACCTTCGTATTTCGGAGTGGTGGGATCGTCTCCCGCCAGGAGTATACCTCCAATGGTCAGCGTTTTTAAAAGCGGGATGCTGTCAGGGATCGCGTAATCCAGATGAAAATGGCCGCCGAATGCCTTGCGGTCCGCGTCGCCATAACTGCCGAATTGGTACGCAGCCTCGATCGACATGGATGTCCGGCTGCAAAATTGAGTTGTGACCCGTGCCCCCAGAGTATTGATTTTGGATTCCACCGGCTTCATCTCGTTTGGTTCCGTATTTTTATGGATTAGGTAGGTATCCAATTTAAAGCGCTTGAAGTTACCGGTGTAATAGAGGCCGAGCCCTGTGTGGGCCTGTTCTTCGAGCTGCTGATCCAGATCGTTGATCATGGGGAGAATATTGTCTGTCTCGGGAACATAAGAAATGAAGCCGGTCAGGTTGTGATTGGCTCCGATCGCCAGGTCGAAACGGGCGGCGTTGAAATAAATCGATCGCGAACCTGTCAGGGGTTGCCCTTCGATGACGATGAATCCTTCGCCCAGTATGATGTTTTGCCGGCCCAAAGTGAGGGTAAGCGGCAGTGACGCGACGTTTTTCCACTTTATATAGAAATTGTCGATGAAGATTTCGTTTATATTGAAATCCCGGTCCTTAGGGCCGAGATAGACCCTGAATTCATTGGTCAATTTCAACGCCAATTCGATGTTTGCGTTGGGCAGCCAATGCATGTCCAGCGATGTACGGGTGCGGGTGAACGCGTAAGTGTCTTTGCTTTCATCGTCCAGATTGATTGTGTTGTCCCATCCTACAAACCGGAACCGTTCGGTGAAATTGATTTTGAATTTACTCTGTTTGGCGTCGTCAGCCGTCAAGGCCATTGACGATAATAAAGTGATGATCATGATGAAAATAAGTAAATAAATGCGCATTTTCATTGAGTGTGTCCTCCTCGTGTTGGAACTTCCTTTATATGGTGAAAAAAGCTCCGGCAGTGACCGGAGCTTTTGTCTTGTCTATGAATGAATACAAGTACCCTCTGTTTTATCGAGAGCGGCGGATATATTATCCGCGTTTGTTATGATGGCCTCGCCGCCTGTTTTTTCGGCAAATTCGATCGCAGCTTCGATTTTTGGACCCATCGATCCTTTAGGAAACTGTCCGTCGGACAATAATTTACGCGCTTCTCCTACATGAAGATTGTACAAACTTTTCTCATCCGGTTGCCCAAAATTGATACATACATGGGGTACGCCGGTCAAGAGAAAGAAGTGCGTGGCCTTGATTTCCAGAGCGATCAAACATGCTGTCCGGTCTTTATCAATGACACTGTCCACTAAATCGAAGGTGTTGTCGGGGTTCCTGACCACCGGGATACCGCCGCCACCGCCGGCAATAATGATATTCGCCGTATTGAAGGCATCCAAAATACTGGAGGCGGAAAACACCTTTACCGGGATAGGGGAGGCGACCACACGCCTGTATCCTCTGCCGGAATCTTCTACGATTGTCCAATCCGGAAATTGTCTATGGATTTCTTCGATTTCGTCTTCTTTGTAGAATGGGCCGATCGGCTTTGTGGGATTTTGGAAGGCCGGATCGTCGGCACGGACTTCCACCTGGCTGACTATTGTCAGAACTTCAATTTCAGGAATCGTTTTGTTGATGGAGTTGATGATGGCCAATTCCAACATCGTACCGATCTCTGCCTGGGTATTGGCGTCGCATAGGGCAAGTGTCAACGGGGGAATATTCTCCTTTTGACCTGAGAGTTGGCGTAGGTACGAGAGGCCCACCTGGGGACCATTCCCGTGGACGACGACTACATTAAAATCTCTCTCGATCAAAATTTTAATGAGTTCAGCGGCTTTGTAGGCTCTTTTCATTTGCTCTGGTATCGGGCTTCTGCCATCGGAAAGGAAGTTTCCGCCGATTGCCACGACTGCTGTCTTCTTTTTGTCCATGTCTGACTCCTTTGTATCTGTGATGAATCTCTGGAAAACCTTTCCATTATAGCAAAATAGGAGCAGAGGTCAAGACTCAAAACACTAATTATGAGGTAATTTCGGGGATTAAACGTTTGGTGTTTAACAAAAAAGTAAGCAAAAGGCAGGGGTCCCCCATGTAACGGGGGACCTGTAAGGTGGAGGTGGGAGATATGTATTTATATTAAGGGGGGAGAGATGGAAAGGCTATTTAGTTGTAACATTTGTCGTCTTGACCTCAGTATTACTGCCTACAGGTTCATTTACAGATTCAGATTTTGTGTTCACAGTATTACTTCCACTTCCGTTCTTCGTATAGTCTGTAATATACCAACCTGTACCTTTAAATTGGAAGGAAGATTTAGATATCAGCTTTTCTACTGAGCCTCCGCAATGGATACATTTTTTGAGGGGCTCTTCATTTATTCTTTGCAGCACCTCAAACACACTCTTGCATCCTTTACATTCATACTCATACAGAGGCATTGTTTTTTATCTCCCAAAAAACCAATCTAGATTTTTTTATAACATACGCAATATGGAATGTCAACCTTTTGATTGACTTTTTTTATTTTTTTTATCTCCATTTGAATGAAATTCACTTCAATAAACCTCAAAACCATCGTATATCATTTCTTTATCGAATTCTTCCCTTTTCACGTTCATTACGTTGGCGAGCGCCGGTCCCCGGTAGAGGAATTTTTCGAATTCAGCGATATGTTCTTGGTTTCCCTGGGCATACACTTCGACATCGCCGTTGTGGAGATTGCGCACTGTACCGCAAATATTGTTCCTGGCGGCCGCGCGGACGGCCGAATACCTGAAGGCGACGCCCTGTACCCGTCCTTGAATGATATAATGATATGTTTTCATGGTGCAATTATATGTGAAAACCAATCGCGAGGTCAAGTGGAAAAAGTTCGGGTGGAAAAGAAGAATATATCATATTATATATGAATATTGTGTTTTTTTTCTTGCATTCCCCTGACTTTTTTACTAAAATGTCTTATGAATATAGATTCCTTCGCAGTCTCGCTTGCCGGAATTTCTACGATTACATTAGTAAGCCAAATCCAAAGCGAAAACGCTTACGTTTTGCGAATGATATAGAAAAATTTCTCTTGATTAACTAAGGAGGCAGAATTGACAAAAAAAAAGCTGTTACTCTTAGGCGATGAAGCTATTGCCCAGGCGGCAATCGATGCCGGAGTTTCGGGCGTATATGCCTATCCCGGCACTCCTTCCACCGAAATAATGGAGTTTGTGCAACATTCGAAAGAAGCAGCCGACCGTAATATTCACCGGATGTGGTCGGCAAATGAAAAAACCGCGGTGGAAGGGGCTCTAGGTATGTCCTACGCCGGTAAAAGGACCATGGCCTGTATGAAGCATGTGGGATTGAATGTGGCCGCCGATCCTTTTATCAATTCTGGTATTACAGGGGCCAACGGCGGATGCTTCATCACCGTGGCCGATGACCCGTCGATGCATTCGTCCCAGAATGAACAAGATTCACGGTTTTATGCGAAGTTTGCATTCATCCCCAGTTACGAGCCCTGCAACCAGCAGGAAGCTTATGATATGGTTTTTCATGGATTTGATTTGTCCGAGAAGTATAAAATACCGGTATTGATGAGGATAACCACCCGGCTAGCCCATAGTCGCGCCGGTGTCCGGACCCGGGAAAAACGGGGGCAAAACGAGCTGAAGCTGCCGGAGGAGATGCGTCAGTATGTCTTGTTGCCGGCGTTGGCCCGGAAAAAGTATGCCCAGTTGCTCAAAACGCAGGTGAAATTCGTCGAGGAATCCGAGAATTCTCCTTTCAACCATTATAGCGAAGGGAAGGATAAGAGCCTTGGAATCATTGCTTGCGGTCTTGGATACAACTATCTGATGGAAAATTATCAGGATAGTCCCTGTCCGTACCCTGTCTTGAAAATCGGTCAATATCCTATTCCCAAAAAACTCGTGGCACGGTTGGTCGGCGAGTGTGATTCGATTCTCCTCCTCGAAGAGGGTATGCCGTTTGTTGAGGAGAGCCTTCGGGGATTCCTGGATCGTGATGTAAACGTGAAGGGCCGGATGGATGGGACGTTGCCGCCGGATGGGGAATTGAATCCCAATCTGGTCCGCGTCGCGCTGGGAATGGATGATATCACCGGTAATCCGACTCCGGCAGTGGTGACCGGTAGACCTCCGGCCCTTTGCCAGGGGTGTTCCCATATCGATTCTTACAAAGCCATCAATGAAGCGGTAAAGGATGTGTACGGCGACGGTCATGTGTTTTCCGATATCGGCTGCTACACCCTCGGCGCGCTTCCGCCGTTTCAATCCATCAACAGTTGCGTTGACATGGGGGCTTCCATCACCATGGCCAAGGGCGCCGCCGACGCGGGATTGTTCCCCGCTTGCGCCGTCATCGGTGATTCCACCTTCACTCATAGCGGAATGACCGGACTGCTTGACGCGGTAATCGAGAAATCCAATATTGTTGTGTTCATCTTCGACAATTCCGCCACCGCCATGACCGGAGGCCAGCATTCCCATGCTCTGGGCCGTCTGGAGAGTATTTGTCTGGGGCTGGGCGTCGAGAAGGAGCATCTGCACATCGTCAATCCGATTCCCAAAAATCATGACGAGTTTGTGAAGATCATCGCGGGCGAGATCGCTTACGAGGGATTGTCGGTCATTATCCCCACCCGGGAATGCATTCAGACCCTGAGTAAGAAATCGAAAGCCAAAAAGGGATAACAGGAGAGGAGGCTCTTATGAAAAGTGATATTATTCTTGCTGGAGTCGGTGGTCAG
>JAHELQ010000366.1:0-845 GCA_024644125.1 Candidatus Aminicenantota bacterium
TGGAAATGTATCCTTGATAGATAAATACAGCCCTACTTCAACAATAGTATCAGAGTAAAAAAATATCAACAAAAAAACAGGCCGGATAACAAATCCAGTCTTGCGATAAACGTCAAGCCGGCGGCTTCGGGGGTTTTTGAACTTGTTTATCGATTGGAGGGGAGTTATAATGGCTAATACTACTTCTGGAGGTAGCGGAATGGCGACAAGACAAGCAGGGAAACGCAGATTGACTTCGGGCGCGTTCATTACCGGAAGCATCGCACTTATGATCTTTATTTTGATTGGGTGCGGGAATCCCGAGCCCAAAGAGGAGACCAAAATCCAACAACCGGAATCCAAAACAGTGAGTACCATAACGATCGAAAAAAAACCTTTTGGAAAGACCGCCGGCGGCGAAGCGGTGGATCTTTACACATTGAGCAACAAATCCGGCATGACCGTGAAGGTCACCAATTACGGCGGCATCGTCACATCGTTGGTCGTACCGGACAAAACCGGCCAGCCCGCGGATGTCGTCCTGGGATTCGACACACTCGACAAATACCTGGCCGGGCACCCCTACTTCGGCGCCATCATCGGCAGGTACGCGAACCGAATCGAATACGCCCGATTCTTTATCGAGGGGGAGGAATTCAAACTGACGGCCAATGACGGGAAGCACCATCTCCACGGCGGAGCACAGGGATTCGACAAAAAAATCTGGAAGGGGGAGATTGTCGAGAACGAGAACGAGGCGGGAGTCTGCTTAACCTATTTGAGCCCCGACGGCGAAGAGGGATACCCAGGCAATTTCGAGGCCTCGGTCACCTATTGGCTGACGGAGGAGAACGAATTAAAAATCA
>JAHELQ010000366.1:855-5743 GCA_024644125.1 Candidatus Aminicenantota bacterium
CCGGTTTTTGCGACCAATCATGCCCCATTAACCTCACCAATCACAGCTATTTCAATTTGAAAGGGGAAGGAAACGGCGATATTCTGAATCACCAATTGATGATCAACGCGGACCAATACACTCCCATCGATGAAGATCTCGTAGCCACCGGCCTGATAAAGACGGTAAAAGACACGACTATGGATTTTTTGCTCCAGCGGACCATCGGAGAGAAAATAAAAGAGCTCCCAAACGGTTACGACCACAACTTCGTACTCATCGATTACAATGGGAGCGTTCGCCTGGTGGCGAGTCTATATGAACCGGAAAGTGGTAGAGCCATGGATATTCTCACCGACGAACCGGGATTGCAGTTTTATTCGGGGAATTTCCTCGACGGCACACTCACGGGAAAATCCGGCAAAGCGTACCAAAAACACGCCGGTCTTTGCCTGGAGACCCAACATTTTCCCAACTCCCCAAACATCAGCCATTTCCCCGACTCAGTGGTCAAACCGGGGAAAATTCGCCATTTAACGACGATCTACCACTTCTACACTAGATAGACGTTTATTCGGCGCCAGATGGAAAAACAAGGGGCGACCGGCGATTCACCGAATCGCCCCTGTTTGGTTAAGAACTAAGGAAGGAGGCAAGGCCAAAGAGCCATAAATTATTTATTGGGATAAGTTTAAGCTCAACATCACAGGTTCCGATTCCTGGAAAAAAACCAGGCCGGACCTTGCGAGCTCCCGTTCCCTCCGCTTCAGTCCCCAGAAAAACAACCCCGCACCCACGTAAAAAGGAAGGTTGTATACAGGATTCAGGATAAGCAGCAGTCCCATCGTCATGAACAGATAGAGGTAGATCGTGAATACCAGAAAAAACAGGATCCCCGTAGCCTTGAAATCGAGAAAACCTGGATTGTAGACGCTGGCGAAAGGAATTTTGCGGTATTCCAGAAAAAAAATCTCCAGCATCGCGAGATACACCACGAGGCAATAAACCGAAAAAACAACACCCGTCCCGAACGGCCAGATCGTCACATAAAACGCCAGCAGCGACACAAAGAGCGGCAGCAGGAAGAGGAGAATCACCGTTTTTTTCACACCGGCCATATAACCGGTTTGATCGCAAGTCTCGGTAATCCTGAACATCCAATTGGCGGAAGGGGAAACCGGAATTTCAACAAGGAATCGGACCCCGGTCAAAACCAAAAATCCCAGGATGAACGGCAAAGAAAGGAGCGGGATTTGAAAGGAGTTAAAAAATCCCGCTCCTTGCATCACATAAATGTAACCCAGCCGGCCCAGCGCATACCCGGAAACTGCCATCGTAAAGAGCGCCGTATAAAACTTGTGCCGTTGGCTTCTCCGCAATGTGTGGATAATGAAGTGAAAGATGCCCATCTGCCTGGAATCTCTAAAAAACAATCCCGCGACCCGCCGCAAGAGCTTCCCATTTTTTTGTTTCACCGGCAGGCGCTGTTGCAGCGTAAGACTCCAGGGGAGCGTCAATAAGTAGAGGATGATGGAACCGGCCAACGATATCAGCGCAATCGCCGCCAAAGGGGAATGGAAGGGATCCGTCGAACCGGTCATCGCGTGATGGAGAGCGCTGAACCAACAGGGGGGGCAGAGGTATACCAGCGAAGAATCATCGGCTCTCAATTCAGGAAGAAGCGAATACACTTTCGGAAACCACACAAACACAGAGATAAACGCCATTGACAAAAGTCCCTGCATCCAGGCCTTCACCCGTTCGTAGAGCCGCGGGGGGCACAAAACCATCACAACCCCGCGCAACGCAGCGACAGCAAATACCGCGAACAATACAGCCAGCGTACTGGACACGGCATGCGCCGCAATGAACCGGAAGGGATGAATCAAGAGCTTCTCCACCAGGTACAACCAGATCACGGCGGTCGAAAGCAAATTCACCGCAACCCCTGCCAGCAGGACGAGGAGAACCGTGCTTGCGAATTTGGCGATATACAGCGTTCGCATATTGAGCGGAAGTGGCACTAGATTCTGGAAATCCGAGCGGTCGAGAAAAAAATGATCCCAGGCCATCAGGCTCACGAGCCCCGTCAACGCCATAGTCATCGCGAAAAAGCAGGAATGTTCGGTCCAGGTGGTCGGCACTTTAATCGAAGAATGAAATAGCAGAAACTTCTTGAAGACAAAATGCGCAATCAACGCGCCTCCTATGGTCAACACCGCGAAACCCGACGCGTGCATATCCTGTCGTTCATCCTGAAAGGATACCGATTCGTTGTTGGCGAGGCGTACCAGAAAATGCCGAATCAGTATCATATATTTAGACATCGTACCCATCCCTTAGCATGCGCTCATCAGCGCATGGATTTTTTTACTGGCCTCGACAGTATCCTGCTGTTGGACCAATTGACGAAAAATCGCTTCCAGGGACGGGCACCGCATGAGATGGCCGAGGCGATCGACCGAATCATCGGCCACAACCTTTCCTTTGTTCAAGATGATGACCCGGCTGCACACCTTTTCCACGACATCCAGAACATGGGAGGAATAGACAATGGTTTTCCCGTTGCCCGACAGCAATAGGAACAAATCCTTGATAATCAACATAGTGGAAACATCGAGACCCGAGAGGGGCTCGTCCAGCAGCAGCAGGTCGGGATCGTGCAACAAAGCCGCGGCGATGAGGATTTTTTGCTTCATACCTTTGGAATAACCGGATATCGATAGATACATTTCATAGGTCATTCCCAGGACCTCGAGAATTCCTGAAATCTTGGTGAAGAGGAGTTGCTCGGGAATCCCTCGCAACCGGCCCACCAGAAGGAGATACTCGAGACCGGTCAAATGGGTGTACAATTCCCCCTGCTCCGGCACATACCCCACTCTGGCTTTATAAGAAAGGAAATCCTTTATGATAGGAACACCACGAAACAGAATCTCACCGGAGTTTTGTTCAAGCAATCCGGCGATCATTTTGACAGTGGTAGATTTTCCCGCGCCGTTCGGTCCCAGATATCCGACAATCTCTCCGGGCAAAACGCGAAATCCCACGCCATTGACCACAGCCACCCCATTGAATTTTTTTGTGACATTGATTAGTTCCAGCATGCTTCACCCCTCAAAGACATCTCCAGAACGATTAGGAGGAGAACAATCAACATAAGCCAAACGATTTTTTTAATCATCGACAACCTCCTTCGCACACTCCGACAATAATCTGAAAACCCCCTACCATCGACCGAAAACCGGTTTCAGGACGCCCGGAAACTTGTTTCAGGACGCAGAGGCGCTCATTTTTTCCACCTGGTTGATGATATCGTAGAAGATAAAGTGGTGAAACGGAAGGAACAGATACCAATACAAGATTCCCCAGAATCCGCGCGGTTGAAAGAACGCCGTCACGGATAGGCAATGGTTTTTTCCCCGCGGTTCGATAGTGAAGCGCAACCATCCGAGCCCCGGCAATTTCATCTCCGCGCGCAAAAGCAACAGCCGGTTTTTTTCCAATTGTTCCACCCGCCAAAAATCGATCACATCATTCACCCGCAAACGTGAAGGACTTCTGCGACCGCGGCTGGTTCCCACCCCCATCAATATCCGGTCCATCATCCCCCGCAATCGCCAGAGCGGGTTACTGGAAAACCAACCCCGCGCCCCTCCGATCTTGCATACATTCTCGAACAAGGATGCCGAGTCCTTTTTGGTCAAAATGGAATATTCACTTTTAAAACGGGGCGGCGGGTCCAATTCATGGAGTTTGAGGGCCAGCTCGTGGGCAGGCGGGTACGCGTCGGACCATCGGGTATGCACCCGGTCTTGTTCCTCCCTGGTGAGGGCGCGGACCAGCGCCTCTCGATACGATATCGGACGGAACGGCAACAGATTTTCAATACTGCAGTCATTGCACACCACCTCGTTGTTGCAGCCCTCCATCAAACAACGGGTAATTTGCGAAGGCACCGGAGTGAAGAGACTGATAAAATATGAATAAAAACCCATCATGGAGAAAGGAATCGACACAAACAGTCTTTTTTTACCCAATACAGAGGCGAACGTCCGCAACATCTGCTCATAGGTCAAAATATTATCGCAGCCAATATCGTACGATTTCCCGGACGCGGCTTCCTCCTCCAACACCCCCACCAGATATTTGATTACGTCGCGAATCCCGATCGGCTGGCACCGGGTCTTCCCCCAACGGGGGATAAAAATGAGGGGAAACCGCTTGACCAGATTTTTCAAAATCTCGAATGACGCGCTGCCAGAGCCGATGATAATGGCGGCCCGGATAATGGTGGTGGAATATGTCCCGGTTTTCAGCTCCTGAGCCACCTGCAACCGGCTCAACAAATGCCGGGAAAGATGGGCTTGCACATCCCCCAGGCCCCCCAGGTAAATCACCCGCGACACCCCGCACCGCTCCGCCGCTCTTCTGAAATTCACCGCTGCCGTCACATCTGCGACTTCAAATTTTCCTTTCCCCAACAACAAGGAATGAATCAAATAATAGGCGGTATGAATCCCCTCCAACGCCGCGTCAAGACTCTCCGGCCGCAACGCGTCGGCCGCGACGATTTCCACACCCGGCCAACGCTGCAAAAGATCCGGCGTCAACAATCTCACCATCACCCGGACCCGGTAGCCCCGGGCCGACAATTCCGGTAACAGGCGGCCGCCGATATAACCGGTGGCGCCGGTCACCAATATTTTCCCCGAACCGGACTTCGGCGTTGTCGGTAGATCAAAACAGAACAACTCTTCGTCAACCGGCTCTCCAATTTTTCCCACATGAATCCCCTTTCATTCTCTCTTATATATATAATAAAATAAAATTAAAAAAAAACAGTTCTTTCGTGGATATTTCCTCACCTCCGCGGGAATATTTTCAGAGCGGCGGGGAAAAATTTTGT
>JAHELQ010000018.1 GCA_024644125.1 Candidatus Aminicenantota bacterium
TTGTAGTGAAAATCGAGACCCGCCTCACCTATTCCCACTGCCCTGGGATGCTCCATCAGAGCCAGAATCCGCGCTTCAACCGCAGGCGAGTACATATCGGCATTGTGAGGGTGGGCGGCAATCATGCAAACGACATTCTCATGAGACTCCAACGCCTCCAGAGTCCGCTCCAGAGAACCCTCTTCATAAGGATCCGCCACCGTGACAATCCGCTTGAAACCGCTGAAAAAACACTCATCCAGAATATGCTTTCGCGTCTTGTCAAAATCCGTGCAATCCATATGGCAATGAAAATCGATATAGTTCATTTTGTCCTCAACATTCTGTATACTATCTTTTTTCAGTATAGCATAAATTTCCAACAGTTTGCATAAAATTCCCGGATATGATAAAACCTTAATTTCAAACTATTTGCAAAAATAAGAGGTATTTATATGAAACGAGTCATTTTAATCATTGTTTTTTTCACTCTATTCTGTTTCTCAGCAATGGCAGACGACCAACAAATGACATCGGCCGATACTGAATTCTTGCTCAAAGGAACCGTCACCCATTTCGAGACGGAGCAACCGTTCAGGTACGGCAATATTATTTTGAAAAAACACAAAGGCAACCAGATCACCTCGACATCCTATGAAATCGAAAAAGACGGGACATTCAGGATCCCGGACGTTCCCATCGGAACATACACAATTACCATAGATATCTTCGGAGCTTCGTTAAAAACCGTTGATTCGTTCAAATACGCGGAATTTTTATTGGATAGCGATCGATCGTTCGAAATCATGGTCAAACCAAGAGCGATGGATTATGTACTCATATATGTCGGTATATTCCGCGACTTCATGTGGGGAAACTGGATGATCCTACTGCTGGTGGGAACAGGCGTACTTGTCACCGTCACCACCCGGTTCATTCAAATCAGAAAATTGTTCACAGCGCTTGGCTATGTGTTCAAGGGGAACAGTAGAGCGGAAAAAGAAAGGATGCAAAAGATGGAAGGTGACATCTCACCCTTCCAGGCATTGATGACCGCTCTTGCAGCAACCGTCGGCAACGGGAATATCGCCGGCGTGGCAACCGCGATTGCAGTCGGCGGACCAGGCGCTCCATTATGGATGTGGATCGCAGGATTTTTCGGGATGGCCACCAAATACGCAGAAGGATTCCTGGGCGTCAAATTCAGAATAAAGAACAAACTGGGAGAAATGGCTGGCGGCCCGATGTATTATGCCCGGATAGGTATCAAAAACAAACATATCGGTAAAATTCTGGGCGCCACCTTCGCGGTGATGGGCGGAGTGGCAGCGTTGTTCGGAACCGGAAACATGGCCCAATCAAATTCGATGGCGCTGGCAGTCAATACCGAATTCTCCATCCCCTACTGGGTAACCGGTTTGCTCCTGGCAGTATTTACCGGGATTGTCACTATCGGTGGCATAAAACGAATCGGCGACGTCACAGAAAAGTTGGTCCCATCAATGATATTTTTATATTTTGGCGGAGCGCTGGTTATCATTCTGGCAAATTTCGCCAGCATCCCCGATGCGTTCAAAATTATTTTTCAAGCCGCATTCACAGGAAAAGCCGCCGCAGGAGCCCTGATTGGGACATCGATACAAAGAGCCATCTCGATTGGCGTAAGTCGCGGCGTTCTGTCCAACGAATCCGGAATGGGAACCGCGTCCATCGCGCAGGCCGCCTCATCGTCACCGGATCCCACTTATAACGGCCTCATCGCCATGACTGGCACATTTATCGACACCATCGTGGTCAACACCCTCACCACCCTAACAATCGTTTTGTCCGGCATGTACTTGCACACGCAGGCCTTCGGCGTTTCAGACGGATTGACATCGACCGCCTTGACGCAAGCAGCCTTCAATACAGTACTTCCCTTCGGAGGCATTATCGTTGCAGTGGCCTCCCTGCTATTCGGATATTCAACACTGATCGCCTGGTCATATTATGGAGAAAAGTGCCTGGAGTACCTGTTCGGAGTGAAGATCATCATGAGTTACCGACTGGCCTTCGTATTCTTGATATTCGTGGGCGCCATCATTCAGGGAGCGCACCTGAATATTATCTGGTACATCGGAGATATCAGCAATGCGCTGCTGATAATTCCGAACGTTCTGGCAATCGTTTTTCTCACAAGGATACTCAGCCGAGAAACCATCAAAAAATTGTATTGACGACGATTTTCATACCATAAAACAATAATCCGGCCATCCAGGTTGGATAAACTGGGTAGCGAGGAGCAATCTTTTCGCTACCCTCACCTCAACTTTTTGTAACATTTCAAATTAAATACCCTAAATTCCAAAACACAGGGTGCAGCTACCTAAAGTGTGTAAAGTTTTTTTACACTGCCTCAACAAAGAAAACCGCATGTAACAGTATTTTCAAAAACTCCTCAAAAGTGTAAACAATTTTTACACTTTCCCCCAATATACATCTAGAAGACCGATAATACAACATAAACATGTACATATCGACAAGAGGCGGTGTAAAGGTTCTTTACAGTGAATATAACTAAAATAAAAAAATAACGACAAATAGCCCATAAACCTTTTACGGATTGGGCTTATCGAGAATCACAGACATTTGGCACGCGATTTGCTATTAGAATAGTGGTGATTGAAATGAAGAGAACAACATTAATTCTCATGTATGCCGCATCGCTTACCGATGGGACGGTAACCCTGCGGATGAACATTTCAACCCAACTACTTTTTTTTTTAAACAGAGCACTTTCCTATTGGGGTGGGAAAAGTGATAGATAAAAGGGGGGGATGGCAATAACCGCTATCCTCCCCCTTTTGTATCAAAAGGGGAATTTCATCTAACACAATTTAAATCAAAAAAGATATTTAATAGTAGTCCAATATTCCTTAAAAAAATCTGAACTATCCAGAACAGGCGGTAATGATGGTTTTTGGAAGCATTTTTTAGAAGGGAGAAGCCCCCGGTCATCCCGGGGGCCGTTGTTTTTTATATAAAGGGACTTTATATAAAAAAAGGAGGTGAAACCATTAACATTTTACCACAGTATTTTTAAATTTCAACCCCCAATGGTATTTTTTTGTAAAAATTTTTTTTGCTTTGTTAAATATGCAAACAAATCAGTTTTACTCCGCTAAAACTTTTCCCAATTTATTTAAAAAATACTCATTGTCTTCTTCGACGCCAACCGTTACCCGCATTGCGTTATCAAAACCGAATGGCTGGAGCGGTCGTATGATTACCCCCTCCTGCAACATCCGTTCATTTAACACCTTGATATCGGTTCCCGGGAAAAATAGAATGAAGTTGGCCTGGGAAGCGAGCGGATTCATTCCCATCCGTTCTAGTTTGCCAAACAACACATCTCTGTTTTTAGCATTCAAAGCTGCGGATTTCTCTTTAAAATCGTTGCAATCAAGAGATGCGATCGCAGCCCGCTGCGCCAAACGGCTAATATTGAATGGCGACTTCACTTTTCCGAGATAAAAAATAACATCCTCATTGGCAACCGCATAACCCACTCTTAAGCCGGCCAATGCGTAGATTTTGGAAAAAGTCCGTAACACGATGACATTCTTCCTGCTCACGGCAAGATCGATTCCATCCAGATAATTGCCTGGATCCATCACATACTCCTGGTATGCGTTGTCCAGGACGACTAATTTATCTTCGGGTACCTCTTCGATAAACTTCAGGAGTTCCGCCTTCGGCAACATCGTTCCGGTGGGATTATTGGGATTTGCGATAAAAATAATCTTGGTTTTGTCATCCATCGCCTTCCGGAAGCCGTTCAGATCGTAGCAATAGTCATTCGTCATATCCACCTGAACAAAACTCTCCTTGCCGGATGTTTCGATACTGGCGATCCTATACATCAAAAAAGTTTTGTCCGAGGTCAGGACCGTTTCTCCGGGCTTGAGAAACGCCCTTACGATCATTTTGATCACTTCGGAAGATCCGGGGCCCAAAATCAAATTCTCACTTTTAACATTGAGATAAGACGCGATTTTTTCTTTCAAATAATAGCTGTCGGAATCAGGGTAGAAATGCAGCGATCCCAGCTCGTCGCGGATAGCATCCGAAACGCGGTCGGGAATCGGGAATGGATTCTCGTTCGAAGCAAGCTTCACCACTTTTTCGAGGTTGTACTTTCTCTGAATCTCCTCGATAGGCTTCCCGGGTTTGTAAGGACTTAAATCATGTAAATTTGGATTCACTAATTGTTTCATGATACATCTCCTATTATTTGCTTCTAAAGTATGTTTTTATAGATTTTTGAATAGAGAAGGCTGTTCCTTATCTTCGAACATCTCGGTCAATTCTTCCAGGGACGGTAATTCCGATAGATCGTTCAAACCGAAATACAACAAAAACTCTTTTGTGGTTGAATACAGAGCGGGTAAACCAGGCACTTTCTTTCGACCGGTGATTCTGATCAGCTTTTTTTGTAAAAGATTCTTCACCGGCCCGGTGGAGTTGACTCCCCGCAAATCGGATATTTCCGCGATTGTGACCGGTTGCCGATAGGCTATGATCGACAGTGTTTCCAAAGAAGGTACAGATAACCTCGATGAGGCCCTGATGGTGAAAAAATCCTTTAGAAATTGGTGCATCGAAGGCTTCGTGACTAACTGAAACCCCCCGCCGCTGCGTTTGAGAATCAGCCCTCTACCGTCACTGCTAAATTCATCCTCCACGTGAGTGATCAAATCCTCGAATTCCCGGATACTATGGCAGTTGAGATAACTCATGATGCGCTCCGACTCGACCGGCTCCTTGGACACAAAGAGGATGGCCTCGATAAACGCGATCTTCTCTTCCAGAGTTTCGGGAATGGGAAATTGTTCTTTATCGCTCATTGCACCTGTCCATCATCATCATTTGTCTCGATATTCTTCCAAACGGAAATTGAATCGAAAAGCTTTTTTTGAATTGCCACCACAAGATTGCGCTTCACCATTTCCAACAACGTGAAAAAACTAACTAACACCTCTTCAATAGAATCCAATTCTTCGATATACTCGTTAAAATTGATATAACCTTTGGCCTCCAATAAACCGAGAATTTCATCACGTTTGCCCTGAATGGAATAATTCTTCGTTTCTATATAGAGGTATTCCTCTTTTTCCTTTTTCTTTACCAGATTCATAAAAACTTCAGCCAGTTGAAACGAGGTTACCTCCTTGAGCTCGAACTCTTTGTGGGAAAAGGTCTCGGTGACCTCCTCGCGCCTCCAGAGCACCAACTCGTTATCCTCCAGTTCCTTGAGCATATTAGAAATCTTCTGAATTTTATCGTACTCGATCAACGTATTGATAAGTTGGGTTTCAGGGGATTCTTCCTGCAGCACCTCAGGCCTCGGCAATAACGATCGGGATTTTATATATATCAAGGTGGAGGCGGTCATCAAAAAATCTCCCTCCCGCGAAGGATTGATACCTTTTTGACTTTCTAAATAATAGAGATATTCGGAGGTTATTTCAGATAACTTGACATCCATGATATTCATCTTATTCTTCCGGATAAGATGAAGCATTAAATCTAGAGGGCCTTCAAAATAATCGGTATGAATATTGTATACTTCAGTTGCCATCCAGTCCTACAGGGCCAATACCGCCCGGATCAAACGAAATACCGGAGATGCAATATAATTAAAAATACCTAAATAAATAACTCCGATCAAAATGATAAATCCATACGGTTTAATCGATAAGTAGATTCTTAAGGCTTCTCCATAAAGCAATCCCTCCAGGATCCCACTGCCGTCGAGCGGAGGGACCGGTATTAGATTAAATAACGCGAGAAACACGTTAATGACAATCAAATAAAAAAGGATGACAGCCACAATATCGATCACTCCACCGTTCGCCGGGTACAGGCCTGTCTTTTTCAATATCAGGAACAACACGGTGCTGGAAATGGCGACAGCCAGATTCGACACGGGGCCGGCCGCCGCGATATACATATGATCCCTGCGCGGGTGTCGCAAGTTGTACGGATTTACCATCACCGGCTTCGCCCAGCCAAATACAGGCTGTCCCATAAAAACCAATAATAGCGGAAAAATAATCGTACCGATCAAATCGATATGCGGAACCGGATTGAGGGTAACTCTCCCCTGCAATCTGGCGGTTGGATCACCGAAACGATCCGCAGTCCATGCATGCGCAGCTTCGTGTACCGAAATCGCAAACATCACCACGGCAAATTGGATGACATAAGGTAAGTATTCTCTCATAACAATGAAAAATAACACAAATAAGAATATCCGTCAACACTTGATAGGCTCGCATCCCACCTATAATCTATTTGACAAAAAAAAATTTAATTGATATAGTAGAGCTTGTCATTATGACAAAAAAAAATTGCATTCGTACATACTCGTGCTTAATTAGGAGGTTATTATGAGAAAAACTATTGTCCTTATGGTGATCCTTTCATTCATCCTCGGTTCACTCCAGATCCAGGCAGCTAAAAAAGACAAAGAAACACTTTACCTTGAAGCGATCACGGAACAAGATCCAACAATCAAGATGCAGAAACTCGAAGAATACTTCGAATTATACGCTAAGAAGAAAAAAAACCAGACAGCGCCGTTGTTTGTCAATCTGGTTGAAACCGCGTACAAGCTAAAAGATTGGGATAAATTGCAAAATTACGCAAAATTGGCCTTTGAATCCGAAAAACTCTCCGAAATTGACCAGGTAAATGTCAAACTAAAATTGGCATACTACAATTTAACAGCCAAAAAAGATCTGCCCGAAGCTGAGAGATTGGCCGACGAGATTTTATCGTTTGGGAAAAAGATCAATAACACCATGTGCGACAAAATGTTCTGCGCCCCGGCCCTGAGAATCAAAATCGCCATTCTTGAAGCCCAGTCAACCAGTTCTGAATCCATTAAAAAAGCGCTGGACGCATCTTTCGAAGCTTACAAAATCGATAAATCGCAGGCATCAGCCGACTTCATCTTCTACTTCGCCCAAAAAGCGTACAATGAGTTGAACCTCTTCGACAAAGCTATCGCCGCCCTCGAAGTGATTTGCAACGAAGCCGACGCCAAAGAGGACTATCTCGACAAATTGGCATCCTGGTATATTGCTGACGGTTTCAACGACAAAGCCCTAAAATATTACATTTTGTCTTACAATAAATCTAAAAATGCACAAAAAGCCTTGTCTATCGGAAAACTAACATACAAAAACGATCTGACCAAAGGTATGGATTTCCTGGCGGAAGCTTATGTACTCGATGAAGCTCCTTACTCCGACCAGGCGAAAGAACTGATGGTAGAAGCCTACAAAGAATCCCTGACAGAAGAAACCACTCCCGAACAGATCGATGACGCGATCCAGCAGTTAATCGAGAACGCCAGAGTTAGACTGAATAAATAGTGCGATATTTTTTGGATAAAAATATTGGATTTGATCTTGACTTAATTTGATTTTTGTTTTATCATTGAAACTTCCAGCCGGGATAGCTCAGTAGGTAGAGCGAGGGACTGAAAATCCCTGCGTCCGTGGTTCGACTCCGCGTCCCGGCAATTTATCTTCGCGCAAAGGAAATCGTGAGAGAAATAATCTCCAATCCAACATTCACTGAATTGGTACACCGGCGGTATTCTTGCCGTTCCTTTTCCGACAACCCCATCACTCCTGAGACAGAGTCCGCTATTGACGATTATGTTGCAACGATTTCCCCTCCCTTTAACAAAAAAATCCGTATGAAGTATATTTCCAGAGAACGGTTAAAACAGGAAAATCTTTTTACCGCGGGAACATACGGAATGATCAAGGGCGCTAGAGGTTATTTGGTTGGGATGATCATTAAAAATTCTGAACGGGCATTCGAAAATTTTGGATACTGTATGGAAGAGGCGATCATCCACCTCACATCTCTTGGCATCGATACTTGCTGGATCGGAGGTGTATTCGACCGCAAAACCTTCGGCCGCGTATTGGATATCGGCAATGATGAAATTGTGCCTGCGGTCATTGCACTGGGATATTCAGCTAGCCGGAGAACAATCCGCGACAGGATCGTTCGTTGGAGTTCGAAAGGAGACCATAGGAAACCGATGGAACAACTCTTTTTTGACCAAAATCTTGAGACGCCCCTCGAAATGAAACCGGATTCCCGGCTTCTGCCATTACTTGAGAATATACGGCTCGCCCCTTCTGCCTCCAACAAACAGCCATGGAGAATTATAAGAGACGCAAACTCACTACACTTCTACCTGAATAGGGACAAATTATACAGCAAATTAATCCCAAATGTCGATTTGCAAAGAATCGATATGGGAATCGCGTTATGCCACTTTGAATTTTCCGCCGGGGAGGCGGGCATTCAATTTAGACGCGAAGACTTTAGAGATCCCCCTTGCTTAGTTCCAGACCATTTCGAATATACGATTTCCTATTCGCTAATATTAAGTTAAAATTATTATCGTTCAATATTTTAAACTCGAAAACCCCTTCTACCAAAAAAACCTTTATAATTAGATTTATAGGGTACAATCACGCAGAGAGATAAATTGACAAAAATCCTAAAATCCTGTAGAATCAAACAATAGAGGTACATGATGAACGAAATCGCGAAACGATCCAATTCAATTATCATTTTTTTAATCGTACTGGTAATAAACGTGTCCTTACTCCCGGGCAAGATCAAAGAGAATGATCTACCTGAGAATTACCGCAAATGGTTGATGGAGGACGTCCCGTATATCATCACTCCGCTTGAAAAAGCGGTATTCCTGGAATTAGAGACCTCAAAAGAACGAGATCTCTTTATCGACGCCTTCTGGAAGAACAGGGATCCGAATCCCAACACTCCGGAAAACGAATTCAAATTGGAACATTACAAACGAATTCAGTATGCAAATATCAACTTTGGCCGCGGAACCCCAACAAAAGGTTGGCGTACCGAAATGGGCCGGATCTACATAATTTTAGGAATGCCCAATGCCATAGACCGTTATGAAAACGATACGGAAGTCTACCCGACCATCGTCTGGTTCTATCAGGGATTTGCCCACTTCGGCCTTCCCGATGCCTTCAGCGTGGTCTTTTTTAAAAAACATGGCGCCGGCGACTACGCCCTGTACAGCCCCATCAAAGATGGACCGCAAAGCCTTTTGGTGCACTATATGGGCGATCCCAAAGATTATGAATCCGCCTTCGACAAACTCAATTATATCAATCCCGACATCGCCAAGATCTCTCTCTCGCTGATTGAAAGTGAACGCCGCCTGACGATGTCTCCTTCGATCTCTTCCGAAATCCTGATTTCCAAAAAGATTGTCGAGACCCCCACCAAAAAAGTCAATGATGCCTATGCCAGCAAATTGCTTAAATACAAAGAATTTATCGAGAGCGACTATTCAGTGAACTACGTAGACAGCAGCTCGATGACCAGGGTCTTGAGAGACGAATCCGGAGCCTATTACGTGCATTATTTATTGGAGCCTAAAAAACTCACAATGGAACAATACGACGACATGTTCTACGCGGGCCTCGAAATTGACGGTAGCGTCATTGACGAGGAAACGAATATGACCGTCTACCAATTTAATAGAAATGTGCCTATCAAGTTGGAGAAAGAACAACTGGAAAAAATCCAATCGAAGCTGTTCAGTTTCCAGGCCCAGCTTCCCTTGATCGAAGGAAAATACATTTTGAATATCCTTGTCAGGAATACCGCGTCCAAAGAATTTACCTCGATGGAGCAGCACGTCGTCATCCCGGCCTTCGATACGGACAAAATCGATATCAGCCCCCTCATTTTGGCCAACCGAGTGAAAAAAACCACTCAAAGCCTTGATCAAAAAAAGGCATTCGTATTCGAAAATATGCAATTGTCGCCCTCTCCCCGTAACGATTTTTCCTCGAAGGACACGATCTATCTGTACTACCAATTGGCAGGATTGACAGATGATCAAAAAGCCAACGGTTACGTGAAGTATTCGATTTACAAAGACACTGAAGAGCTCTACTCCCACCAGAAAAAACTGAGCGACTACCCAGACAGAAAACACATCATGGAGGAGTTCCCCCTCCAGGGTTACGTTCCCGCCTATTATAAACTTCGCGTGTCCGTGTATGGTCAATCAAAAAACTTTCTGGCGCTTCAGGAATCGGATTTTTATATATCTCCCCTTTCCCAGCTCCCGAGGCCCTGGGTGGTGTCGTTGTCTGAAAACCTTGATGATTCCGCTCTGCTGAATATCCTGGGCATCCAGTATTTCAATAAAAAAGACTATAAACAGGCTTTTGTACTACTCGAACGGGCCTATAACGGAAAGCCCTTGAATCCTAAGTACGCTCTCGATTTTTGCCGTATATTACTGATGGCGAACAAGTACGAAAAGATAAAAAAAATAGCCGGAGCTTTCATGAACTCCGCAGACAAGAAAAACTTCGTCGGCATGATGGGAGTGGCCTCAGAGAACCTCGGTCAATACGATGAGGCTGTCCAGCATTACAAGAGCTACCTCGAATATCATGGCACCAATATTAAAATTCTGAATTCGATCGGAGCCTGCTATTTGAAATTGGGCAATATCGAAGAAGCCCTCGTCGCATTGGAGAAATCCCTTGAACTAGAACCAAATCAAAAAGATCTCAAAGCCAGAATCGAGGAGTTAAAAGCAAAGCAAAAAGAATAAGAAGGAAAATATGAATAAAAAGCAACTCATGGTAAACGCGGCGGTTCTGGTACTGGGAAGTATCCTATTCTTCAACGCCTGCGGCGGTGGAATGTCAAATCAGGTAAACCAACTACCGCCTGAAGATCAGGAATTCCTTTCGACTGTACGGTATCTAATTTCAAAGCAAGAGAAAAAAGCGTTCGTTAACCTTACAACCACCCAGGAACGGTCGGAATTCATCGAGAAATTCTGGAAACAGCGAGATCCGGATCCTAATACAGGCATCAATGAATTCAAGGAAGAATATCTCGACCGAATCGATACCGCCAACCAATTGTTTGGAAGAAACGGTTGGCTCTCGGATCGCGGAAGGGTGTTGATTATATTGGGTCCGCCTGAAACCAAGCGCGTCTACCCCACTGGTCTCGTGACCAACACAATGTCCGGTGAGCCCAGTATTTATGAATACCCTACCGAAGTATGGTATTACGGATACTACAATTTCCCGATTGTGTTCGTAGACTCCCACAGAAGTAATTCCTACCAATTGACGCCATTGAGTTCCCAACATATCGCGACCATCAACCAGGCCGGGATGATGTTCAGGCCGGCGGCAATGGAAATAAAAAAACCTATGGATTTCAAACTCAATATAACAAAAAATGGGAACGGCCAACATATCATTCATGTTGAACTCCCATACAAAAATATTGTTTTTGTTGAATCCAAAGGAACATACAATGCCGATTTTCAACTGACCATCAAGATATTTACCCAGGATGGCAGGGAATATCCACCGGTAAGTAAAGATTACACGCTCTCCTTGACTAAGGAAGATCTGGCAAAAGATACGGATAATATCTCGCTGTCGGTCCCATTGGAATTGAAACCCGGCGAGTACAATATCGAAATCTCATTGGAAAACAAAAATGATAAATCGAAGTATACTAAAAAGATTTCATTCAAAAATTGATGCCCGGTCTAGAGAATTTAAGTATAATTGTATAATGAAAAAAATTGAGATTCAGATGAATAAAACTTTATTAAATGATTAAGGAGATGATGATGTTCAAAACACACAGAATTTTTACGGTTTTATTGGCCATACTTGTTATAAGTAGTCTCATTCCCGTATCAGCATTCGCGCAATCCGGACGTGGAACCGCAAGGCAAAAGGTTTTAATCGTTGACAAAGACGACAATCCGATCGATGGAGCCTCGGTAACTATTGAATTCATGGATAGTCGCGATCCAATCATTAAAATGGATGGGAAATCTGATAAAAAAGGCGAAGTTGTATTTTTTGGTTTAGGATATGGGAAATATGAAATTTCTGCAAAATACAAAGATCTCGATCCGGCGACCAAAACCATCACCGTGAGTCAGGTCAATATCAATACGGTCAAAACACTCAAACTGACAAAATCCGCAAAAAAAATCGCTGAGGAAAAATTGCAGCAGGAAGCCAATTTAGTCGGCCAGGGAAACCAACTCTTCTCTGATGGAAAATACCAGGAAGCTCTTTCCGCCTATCAGGAGTTTTTGGTAAAAAATCCCGAATTTTATCAACTGCATCTGAATATTGGCAATTGCCATAAAGAATTGGGGCAGAATGATCTGGCTATCGCTGAATTTAACAAAGTAATCGATGCGGCAAAAGACGAAGAAAAGGATAAAGCCCTCAAGGCCAAAGGATATGCCGCAATCGGCGAGATTTATCTCAAAGATCAGGATATTGACAAAGCCACGGAATTTTTTCAGAAGTCCATCGCTCTGAGTCCCAAAGATGAGATTCTTGCCTACAATGTCGCCGAGATCTACTTCGCCAGTAACAATAACGAAGAAGCGCTCAAATATTACGACATCGCCCTGTTGATCAAGCCTCAATGGGCGGAACCGTTCCTGAAAAAAGGCTACGTTTATATGAATATGGGAGATTTCCCCAAAGCCATCGAATCTCTGAAAAAATTCATGGAATTGGACCCGGAAAATCCTCAGGCCCCAGTTGCCGAAGAAATTATCAAGAGCCTTCAGCAATAAACAGTCGTAAAACTTAAATTTAATATATATAAGAAGCAGGCAATATTAACCGTATTGCCTGCAAATACACATCCTCTTTTGATAACCTCAGAAACCGCAGTCCAATTTATTATCTACTATCTCTCCCATTTATCGTAAGCTTCATGTTCAGATTCCACGCTCACTGAACGAGCCTTCGTCGAGAGAGAGCTTCAACTCAATACGATGAAGACTCGTTAGAGAGACCAACGGGAGCCCAACGGTGCCTGTCCCTATTATTATCTCTATTATCTTCGAACGAACCTTCGTCGCGAGAGAGAGTAACAGATTCTGCACTGTGAGACAGCCCTCGTCGCTTGCGAGCTTTCGCTCACCAAAAACTGGATGAAAACGATGAAGACTCGTTCGGTGGAGAGGATGAAAGGGCTTTATAGGAGGAAATATATAGGAGGGGAAAATTGTACTTAAAAAAAAAGCCCTCCCGAAGGAGGGCCTTTTTATTTGAGAACTTTTCAGTTCTAGTTCGAGTTTACAAACCCAATTAGAACATCAACTTGACGCCGATCCGGGCTGCAAGAGAATCGAGATAGTTTCTTTCCATCTTGAACTGAGGATCGAGCTTTGCGCCTTTGGCCTGTACCTGGCCAACTGCGTCGAAGCCGTCAAAGATGACCTGTTCGTCAACATAGATAACGCCTTCGTTGTAGAGCTGATGAATTCTCTGAGCGATTTCGTTGTTGGTAACGTTGGATACGTTTACGTTGAACTGTAAAGTGTATCTGTCGCTCAGCTTCATGTTGTATTCCAGATAAGCATCGGCTGCCCACAAGAACGGAGTACGTCCGAGGTCGCCTCTGCCATAAGCATACCATCCCTGCATACCATTCAGATAAACTTCGGTCTGCACGGGAGTACCGGTCATTGCATAAGCATTGAAACCAGCGGTCAAGCCCCAATCGAAGGAATATGCACCGTAGACTTTGAACTGGAGAGATCTGTCGGTGGGCAGAGGACCGGTGTGGTCTTTGCCGTCTTCGGTATAGGTCATGAACCAGGCATCAAAGTATCTTTCAACGCCGGGGTCTTTACGGCCATGCTCATCGGAACTGGCCAAACCAGAGAAGTTACCTTTCAAACTACTCCAGGTCACGGACAAACCACCCAACCAATTGTTGGAGAATTTTTTGTCCAAATTGGCCTGTACGGAGTAATAATCACGGATAGCCTTGGTGGCCTGGACGCCCTGCGGCATAAGTCCCAGAGCCTGCACTTCGTCATACTTCTGCTGGATCCAGTCGGAACCGGGGTTGCCATTGAAGTAGATTTCGCCTTCGGGATACTGCACACCGATATCTTCGATGGCGTTCACGATGGTGTTATACAGGAATCTTACGCTCAACGCGATATCTTCAGTGAGTTTTTTCTGCACACCAAGGGTGTACTCATACTTGCTGAAGGGTTTCATGTCGGGCTGAGTGGTATCGAAGGAGGGGATTCTCCAGTTACGGGATTCCAGGTAGGGATTCCCGTTGAACGAATCAACCGGGTGTACATCTACGTTAGTATATGTATCCCAATTGGGGTTCTGGATATCGTAATAATGGGAGATCCATTTGAATCCACCATAAGAACCTTCGGCCATGGCGAGCTTCATAACGTCATAGTAGATACCGAAAGATCCGAAGACCTTGAGGTCGGAATCGCCAAAAACGTCATAGGCAAAACCAAGTCTGGGAGCGATTTTGTCACCGAAACCAAACTGGATCGGAGGTGCGGAATATTCCGGCAGGTCGCTGAAGGAGGGGATATCCTCTTTCTCGAACCGGACACCGGCGTTGATGGTCAGTTTCTCGCCAACGGTCCATGCATCCTGAATGTAGAATGCATAACGATTACTGGTGATATTGGCGATCGAACCGAAAGGAGATCTTACTTCCACATAACCGAGGTCTGTGGCAATGGTCTGACCGGAATTGGGGGATTCAAAATTATCGCCCCAGTAGAAGCGGTTGTAGTTGTAAGGATAGGCATCATCTTTGTCAACGCCAACTTTCACATACTGAAAACCGATCTTCCATACATGTTCACCACCCAGGTTCAGGTAGTAAGTCAAGTCGGCAGTGGCTGTCAACTTGTTGTTGATGTCTTTGTTGGTTGCATAACCATCATAATAACCATAGTTTGCAAAGTTTCTGGGTACGTCGGGATATCCCCAACCACCGGAAGCTCTCAAATGCAAGAACCGGGGACCATCGGGTTTTACGCCCTGGATCCGGTTGGTTCTCCAGTAGCCTGCGGTTACGTTCAACATCAAATTGTTGCCGATGGTATAATCCAAACTACCACCAACGGTGAAGCTGGGATATTTCCAGGACTGGTCTTCCCACGCTTTGACGCCGCTTCCGGAGCCATCCAACGGAGGAAGTTCGCCTTCTTCTGTCCAGCTATCAATGGTACCGCTCAAAGACAGACGCACGTTGTTGGCGATCTGGCCGGTCAATTTCAAAGAACCGGCGTAATAGGTACGATCACGGGTGATTTCCCTATTCATTTCAGGTTCATATGAAAAGACCCCATTTCTGGTGGCCTTGTAGAACTTGGGCATAAAACTGCCGAAGAACCACAGTTTGTCTTTGACGATGTAACCACCGATACCGATACCGGGCTCGAGACGAGTCCAGGAATCTTCGGGATAGGTCACATATTCGGCAACATTGTCATCATACGGATTGATCCGCAGTTGCGGAACCGGGTTATAACCCAGGGCGCTGCCGTCGAAATACAACATGGCAGAACCGTGGAATTCATTACCACCACTACGGGTAATAACGCTGATAACACCACCCATGGATCCGCCGTATTCGGCAGAATAACCAGAGGATTTTACCTGGACCTCTTCGATGAAGTCAAAGTTTACATCCTGGCCAGATTCACCACTGAACAGTGTAGTTGTGTCGACGCCGTCTACGAAGAAGACGTTTTCAGAACTACTTGCACCGTCAAAGGAGATACCGTCGAGCTCGGCCTCATTGTTAACACCAGCAGAGGTGGTAACGATAGAGGTGAAGTTACGGCCTTTCGGCAATTTGGTGAAGGTTTCTTTGGTAATATTTACCGCGGTAGCACTTTTACGAACATCCAACACCGGGGACTGTCCGATAACGAGGATCTCTTCACGGATAGCACCAGTCTGCATGATCACATTGATCTTAATGGTTCTACCAATGTCAATCTTGATTTTTTCCCGTTTGATGGTTTTGAAACCTTCGAGTGCGAAGGTTACATTGTAATCACCACCGGGAAGTGCCAGCAGACGGAAGTTACCGTTTTCATCCGAAACAGTTGTACGGACGCCGACCATGTTGGTGCCGGTCGCTTCGATAGCAACACCAGGGATTGCGGAACCATCTTCGAGTACTACAGTTCCAATGATTTCGCCTGTCTGCTCCTGAGCGAACATGGTGCCGCCAAAGAGTAACGCAACAGCGAAGAACAAAACCAAACATTTTTTGTTAAACATTAAACCTCCATAAAAATGTGGATTGAGATATAATACATGCAATAAGTTTGCCAAAAGAAAAAACTTTGTGAAAGCTCTTAACAATTCAATTTCACATTTGCAGGAAAAAATAAACCAAAAATTTGGATCCCAAATCCAAAATACCGGATCAATTGGATAATTAATATTTCATGTCTACGTATATATAAATACATTTTTGGTATGTTCAATAATGAAAATCCTGCAAAATAATCAATCTTGCTGGTAATCTCAGATTTGTGTCATGTGATTTTTCTCACCATTTGTCGTTCCAGTCAGTCAATTTCAATCCATATGGCACGACATTTGCTAAATATTTTATCGATGTATTTGACAAAATGTGCTAAATTTTATAGAGTCAAGCTCAGTTGGCAAAAAAGCTTTATAGGATCTAGCCTAAAGCTTAGTTAGGAGGTATTTATGCTAAAGCGTATTTCCATTGTAGTTGCTGCTGTTTTCTTCCTGCTTTCAGTTAATTACGCACAGTTGAACCAGACAGGAATGATTAGCGGTGTCGTAAATTCTCCCGACGGAACCCCGATGCCCGGTGTTACCGTTGTGATTAAATCACCCGCGTTGGTTCTTCCTGAGATGACAACCGTTACCTCTGAAAATGGAAGATATCGTTTTCCCTCCCTCGCTCCCGGTACTTATGAAGTGAGCTTCATTCTCGAAGGGATGAACACCATTGTTCACAAAGGCATCGTCATAAGCGTTGGTGTCACCAGCCGCGTCGATGTGACAATGGAACTTCAGTCCATCCAGGAAAGTGTCGTGGTCGAGGGTCAGTCTCCCACGGTAGACCGTCAAAGCACCACTAAAGCCGCAAACCTGGATGCCGAATTTCTGGATTCAATCCCTGCATTGAGAAACCTGGGGACCTATTTCAACATGACCCCCGGCGTCACCAGCGATTCAGTTCATGGTAGCTCGGTTCGCGACAGTGCTTACAACCTCGATGGCGTAAACCTGGCCGATCCTACAGTCGGTACCCAGGGTGTCTTCTTCGGAATGGACATCATGGAAGAGATCTCCGTCCAGAGCGGCGGCCTCTCGGCTGAATACGGAAGTGTCAGAGGCGCTGTCATCAACGTCGTCTCCAAATCCGGTGGAAACAAATTCAGCGGTACCGCCAGTGTGTACTACAGGCACGAGAGCCTGCAGTCCGATAACACCACCGGTACTCCGCTCGAAGGCGAATTCAGCGGTTACAAGTACGAGGTAGAACCGGGTCTCACCCTCGGCGGCCCCATCGTTAAGGACAAGCTGTGGTTCTTCACCAACCTCAGTTTCAACAAGAGAGAGCAGTTTATCTCCGGTTATCCTTACGACGCCCCCGCAGGCCAGGAAATCCCGGCCGATGATTACCGTCCCTATCCTTATATCAAGTTGACGTATCAGCCCAACCAGGCCAACAAGTTCATCTTGTCGTACAATTATTCCGACATCCAGAGAAATCACCGCGGAGCCAGCCGTTATATGCTGGAAGAGTCCACCCGCTCCCAGAAAACACCTACTCACGTGTTCAACGCGCATTGGACCCGCTCCTTCGGTAGCAACTTCTTCATGAACTTCAAAGCCGGCGGTTACATGAGCGATTTCAACATGCTCACCAAAACCGACGCTTTGCCCACCTACGAATATCTGAATAACCGTCAGACCGGTAACTTCGGTTTCGACGATTATAACCAGAGGGATCGTCTTCAGATCAATGTTGACGGTACCATGTTTGTGGACGACCTCGCAGGCGCTCACGAAATGAAATTCGGCGGTGAGTTCCAGTATGGTTGGACCGGACGTCAGCTCCTATTCCCCGGCGCCGCAAGCCCGGAATATCCGAACTTGAACGCCTATTCCATCTATCTGTGGGACGGCGAACCGTTCTATGGCCAGTTCTATGCGCCTTACGACGTAAAAGAGCAGATGATGAATTTTTCGCTGTTCGTTCAGGATACCTGGTCAATCAGCAACAACCTCACCTTGAACCTCGGTTTGCGTTATGAATACCAGAAAGGTATGATTCCCACACAGGGAGTCGATGCAGGCCCGATGGAGCTCTTTGGTTATTCCTATTTCAGGAACGTGGATCAGACAATCACCGCTAACACCTGGAGCACATTGGCCCCCAGGGCTGGTTTCATTTATGATATCTTCAGCGATGGCACAACCTTATTGAAGGGAAGTTACGCCAGATATTACATCGCCAACATCACCCAGTGGTTCTCCGGTATCAATCCCAACGGATTTGTCAGCTATAGTGGCTACATTTACCCCGACCTGAGCCTCTCACGGCTCACCGGAATCGGCGTACCCACTCCCGAAGATCTGGCCCAGTTGGGATACAAAGATTATGACCTGCAGTCTCCTTATGTAGACGAGGTCACAATCGGTATCGAGAAAGAACTCTGGGAAGATTGGTCCATTGGCCTCCGTTACATCAAAAAATGGGACAGAAAGCTCATCGAAGATGTCAACTCCAAAGCGTTGGATATCGACGCCTTGATGGACAATGGCGAACTTATCTGGACCAATTGGGAACCCGTCACCACAACCGATCCCTATGACGGCAACACGGTCACTTTTTGGCAAGAGAAACAGACTTTCAACCCCAAATATTACGTAGTGAACGCGCCTGGCGCCACAAGAGATTATGACGGTGTCGAGTTGACCTTGAACAAACGTTACTCCAATGGATGGTCTTTGAACGCATCCTACGTTTTCCAGAACTCCCGTGGTTTGATCGGAACCGACTTCGACGACAGTTGGGGCGGCACCGGTTACTACGACAATCCGAACTACCACATTTACGCTATTGGTAGATTCCCCCTGGAAAGACGTCATCAGGTAAAAATCCAGGGCCTCTTGAAAGGTCCTTGGGGCGTCAACCTGAGTGGATACTTCAGATACCTCTCCGGTCAGAGATACACCCGGGCGGTACGCTCTTTGGATCTCGGACTGCAGCTCAGCCATGACGATGAAACCATCTACGCTGAGGAAAGAGGTTCCAGAGGTTATCCTGGACTCGCCATCCTCGACTTGAGGGTTGAAAAATCCTTTAAAGTTGGACCTGTTACGTTGCGTGCCTTCGTTGACATTTTCAACGTTTTCAACAGCGGCGTAGCTACTGCGTACTACACAATTTCCAGTAATCCTGGTATCGAATTCGAAACTATGGAAGCGATTTCCGATCCGAGAATTTTCAGATTGGGCGCCAAAATTGAATTCTAATCCGGTTCTGAAACTGTAGTAACATTAAAATAAAAAAGGAGGCGCCGGCAACGGCGTCTCCTTTTTTTGTACCTGTAACTCCCACAAAAAGCCGAAATCACTTCCTATAGTTGATATCCAAAATATTGGATACGTCTTCCCCATCACATATATCCGAGAATCGAGCGCGCCGGAATATAAATTTGTCTTGTGGATAAGGAAATGAGATCAGGTGTATATAAGGAAGGGGACAAAGGGCCGTCAGCGCGGCGATAGACGCCGCACTGACGATGGGTATGATAAAAATGGATGTTCTTACTTTAAGTCTTTGATTAAGCTCTTGATTGTGTCGGCCTGAGGATCGTCCGGCGCCAGTTCCACAAATTTTTCCATATACGAAATGGCTTTGGCGGTATCACCTTTGTTCAGGTAAGCGTAGCCTATCTTTAAATACGATTTCGGCCACTCGGGTTTGATCTTGATGGCCGTCTCATAATATTTGATGGCCTCGTCCACTTTGTTCATATTGAACAGGATCTCGGCGACATTATATGCCAGGGCGTAATCGGTGGGGTCGATCTCCATCGATTTCTTGAAGTACTCTTCGGCCTCGCGGAATTTTTCCTGGGCCATGTAAGCCTCTCCCAGACCGGCGAAAACTCCGGCGATAGTCGTATTGATCTCTTTCGTTTTTTCCGGTTCCGCGTTCAAACCTTCCAGTACCTTTACATATTCCCCAATCGCTTCAGGATACTTTCTAAGCTTGAAGTAACAATTGCCGATATTGATGCCGACTTTGTAGAGTTTTGGATTCTTCTCTCGGAAACTCACAAACATATCCAGGGCTTCTTTAAAGTTTTCCTGTTTGAATAGTTGATTACCCTGCAAAAATTCATTTCGGGAGCCGTCATCCTTGAGAACGGGGGTATCTAATTCCACCACCTTTTCCATCTCGATTCTCTGCCTGGGATTTTTTCCCGCCTGGCTCAATTCCATAGGCATAATGGTACGCACAAATCCATCTTTTTCAGCCGTTATGCGATACGGGCCATTGGCGAAGCCATAAAACCCCCATTTGCCGTTTTCATCGGACACAGTTTCCATGTTGAAATTATATTTCAAAGATTCCAATAAAATTTTGACACCTCCCAGGGGGTTGCCTTCCTGGTCTTGTACAACACCGGCAACACGCCCCACCCCTCTTCCTTCCTGGGATTGCAGCAGCGATGATCCGGCAAAAACCATCACTATCATCACGAATAAAAGCGAGCATTTTCTCATCTTATCCTCCTAAATCATCACGGTCATCCGTTCAAGTCTTAATGTCCAATTCTACCAGATTTGCGGTACACATTCAATGAACAGTAACGCCGAAATGGGGCGGGGGCCCCCATCACTTAACGTCGCGCACGTTTCTGGCTTTGATGTTGGCATTCATGTCGGTCAGCACCACATCGACTGTTACACCACCCCTGGGTAGAGGTAACGAGACACTCATCGTGACCGGACCGGAAAGTTTCAATAGATCTTCTTTTTTAAATACGAATTCCTCTTGCCTGGAGATTTTTTTTATGGTCATATCTTTTGAAAAGATGATGAGATCGAGATTCAACCGGGCAATCATTCTTCCATCGTTTTTCTCTTCAAATTCCAAAAGATGGGGCTCAACCTGAATTTTAAACTCCTGGTTCGTCGCGTTGTAAGATGTAAGGAATGACAACTTATCGAAAGGCGAAGAGTGCCCCTCGGCATCGTTCAGGTGATTGTATTTGAGCTGTTCGATCAGATCGAACGTACGAAGGGGCGTCGCCCGAAGATCCAATCGGTAGGAGCCATAGCCGTCTTTATCGATGAAGCGGAAAAACATACCGCCAACGCCGGCATAGGAAAAATCGGAATCGACCGAGTCTGTCATCCCATAAAACCAATGAATGATTCGTCCCTTCAGCATTGGATCTTCAGTATAGACATTGGGGTCGATACGGTCAGGGGGACCAAGGATCATATAGATCCTCCCCCGGTCGGTGTCCCATCCCGGTCTTCCGCCTTCCCGGAAATAGATGGCCACATGCTCGAAGCGCACATCGATTTCATCCTTAAACTCATTCTCTTCAGTTAGTGGATTGGGGTCGCGGATTTCCCAGAAATAGCGAATGAAGTCCACGCGTAGCTCTGGGGTATTGAGGCTGTTAAAAATCTTCCTCTCATTTTTTGTGAACAAAAAACGGGCGCGCTGGTAAAAACTCTCACTTTCCGGATCCAACACAGGCCGCCTGTAAACGCTGCATTGGATCATCATTAGCAGACAGATTAGGGCAATCCGGCATCTATAAATATTTGAAATTCTATTTTGACTTCCTCTCCTCATCCAGTCTCCTCACCAACGAAACGATCTCCGGTTGGTCGGAATTGAGCTTCAACGAAGCGGTAAACACTTTATACGCCTCCTCTTTCTCACCCACCTGGAGAAAGGCCGCTCCCAGCGCGTTCAACACCGTAAGATCGCTGTCGTATTCTTTGTTCGCCTTCAGAAGGTTGTCTACCGCCAGATCATACAGGCCTTTGCCATAGTAAGCTTTACCTTTGAAGGCAAAATAGTCGAATGCCGCTTCGGGAATACCCTGTATTCCCTCGATGACGTCAAGCACACGGTCATAATCTTTGTTGCGGAACAGAAAAGCGGTATACGCCTTCACCAATTCCGGGAACCGGGGATTCATGCTGAGCGCCTTTTGGTAATTGACTTCAGCCATTTTGTCATTCTTCATGCTTTCATATTGCCGCCCCTTCATCATGTACAATAGGAATACATTGGTCCGGGCAAGTTTTTTCGAAGCCGACGG